>RZYT01000562.1 GCA_009930195.1 Spirochaetia bacterium
TTGAAGTCCGGGTCCGAGTTGCACAGCAGCTCGACGCCCAGCTGCGAGCAGGCATAGGCGAACTGGGTCATGGTATCCTTCGCCGGGTCCGACTCCCCCTTCTTGTTGTACACGAACACCGTGCGCCTGTCGGTCCGGATGGAGAGGGGGATGCCGTAGGTGGCAAGTACTTGCTCCATCAGCTTGTAGTAGCCGTGAAGCGTCTCCTCGGCCTCCAGCCACAGGCCGAGCAGGAACCCCGAGGCATCGTCGATGCAGACATGCAGGGTGCACTTGCCCAGGCCCTTGACCCAGACGTAGGATGAGGCGTCCATCTCCAGGCGCTCGCCGAAGTACTTGCTCCGGGGCTTGGTCGGGTGGACCCATACCCCGCTCAGGTCCTCCGCCTCAAGGGCCGAGAGCACCTGGGCACGCTGCCTGTCCAGCTCCTGTTCCTGCTCCCTCATCAGCCTGAGGATCTTCTTCAGCTTCTTGCGTGTCTTCATTTTGCACTTCACCGAGAGGATGCCTTCACCGAACATCCTCTTGCGCAGGCAGGAAGAGGATATGGGGATGCCCTGGTATTCATCCAGGAGCCTCGCCAGCTCGGTGAAGTTGCACCCCGAGAGGTCGTATTCCTCGATGCACCTGATGATTGCATCCATGTCGACCTTGTTGGACGGGACCTTTCCCTTGTTGCCATGCTCGAAGCATCGCTCGCCCCGTTCACGGTATTCCTTCATTTTCCTCTGCACGGTCCTGACTGACACATTCAGTCTCACCGAGGCCCTGAACCTGTTGATCTTCCCGTCCACCGCGTCCTGAACCACTTGCCTTGCACATGCATCCCATACCATACTGTAACCACCTGTAATTGGGTGGGGATTGGTTCTCTAGTCGGCTAAAACATTTGAGCCAATCCCTCTTTTTTTTGTTGAAGCATGGACTATACCACAAAGGCAGGCAAGTAATCCCCTTCCTGTACTAATGTGACAAAGTCCCTTCCTCTTGCTTAGGACAATATCACTTCCCAATGAGGAGTCTTCAGGAGAAAGCGCTTAGGCATACTTGACACACCTGCCGTCTTTCGGGCATTCTAGTGCAGGTGAATATGAACCCAGTAATCGGGAAGGGGGGT
>RZYT01000563.1 GCA_009930195.1 Spirochaetia bacterium
CTTCTGACCTGCATTGCCGGTTACACGCTCCTGGTCATCACCTGCACCGCGGGGTGCGAATACACCGTCTAAGACGATGAATTCGGTGTGCCACCACTCATGTCCGGGCAGCTGGATGCTGGCACGAACCTCACCGGTGTTGGTGAAGGGAGGTGAAACAAATGAAGCATCGGCACCCAGTGTGAGGGCGGGGACCGTAAAGCGGTAAGCTTCATCGGTGGTGCCCCAGTTGCCGCCGGCAACATTTCCCTGAAGGTGTACGTGCGGAGGATAGAAGTCCACGGCAAATTCGTAGTCACGGCCGTTGATGGTGGTGGTCACTACCACAATGTACCATCCCGGATTGCCGACACCGATGTTGCCGCCGCTGTCACTCGCACCGGGATCAGCAGTACCATTGGCATTGACTGTTGCCTGACCGAAGCCGAACTCGTTGCCATCCCAAGCCTTTGCAAAATTGAACTTTATCTCTGCATTGGCACCATCACCTGTTTGTCCCAGGTACTGCATCGCCCAGAACTTGCCGGGAGAACCCCAGATGGGTATCATCTCAGTCGCACCGTCCCAGCTCCAGTTGCCGGCCACGTTGCCGATGATAAACATCTCTTCCGGCATCACCATCGGGTCGAGGGCAAAGTAACCCTTCACCTGTGGGAGGGTGATCACATTCGAAAACACTTCACCTGCATTCTTTGCGTTGAGCTTAGAGATCAGCCGCACATAAAGGGGATGGGGATCGGTGGGATAATCCTCTTCGAGGGTCACTCCATGCATCCCTACAAGTGCCAGCGCAAGGTCGGCTGCGTTGATGGCAAACTTGGCAGTGGTGTAGCTGCCGGGCAGCGTCACCGGATTTGCAAAGTCGGACGTCAGCGCTACCTGCACGCTGTAGATGGCGGCAGCGGTGAAGCCGTAATCGGGTTGAGAGGTTGTGAACTCAATCGATTCGGTATTCTTCAGGTCATAGATGGCAGAAGCATATTTCGGCGTGTTGAGCACAAAGCTCTCCGGTTGCTGAAGTACCACTTTCTCATCTTCCTGGCAGGACCAGAACAGTGTGATACCGGCCAGTATTGCTAATATATGAATGATATTTTTCATTGTCTGTGTGATATT
>RZYT01000564.1 GCA_009930195.1 Spirochaetia bacterium
CCCGATCGGCATTCACACCCTCACCCGTCATCGGGATGCCAAAGAGCAGAACCTGCATCTTGGTTTCGATCCCAACGTAAAACCGGCAGTCGGTTTTGCCATGCCCACCTATATGGTCATTCCCGTTGATGCCCCGCATCCGAACGCTGCTCGTCTTTGGGCTCGCTTCCTTTTGACCTCAGAAGGCAGCTTCCCCTGGACCAACGTGGTTGGTGGCTTCTCCCCGAACCAGACCATCGCTGCAAGCAAGGACAACCCCTATACCTCCTCGTGGGGCGAGTGGCTCGATGTCCTGCTCATGTTCGATCCGATGCAATCGGCTGAAGTTCGCCGTGATCTCATCGACATGTGGCTGATGTCTCAGAAGAAGTAGCAAAGACAGTTCGATATTTTTCCGAGCAGGGCGCATACACACCGTGTGCATGCGCCCAGGCTTAGGCTCGGAAAGACAGAGGGAGAAACCCGTGATGAGGCACATCAAAGAACTCTTTGCTGCCAAAGGTGGCGGCAAAGTACATCGACTCATACGAACACGAGCTCAGGGGGGCTTCAACCCCACCATGGTCCTTGGCATCGTGCTGGCACTTGTCCTTACCTACCTGATAGCGATTCCGGTATTCATGCTGGTCATCGAGTCGGTACAGGTGCACTCCATCGATGCAGGCTACCTGCAAAAAGAGACCGGTTCGCTGACATTCAGCTATTTCAAGCGCGCACTTACCTCAAGAGTTTCCAGCGTCCTCTTTCTCGACCCGCTGGCAAACACCCTGCTCATTGCCACCTGCATCACCTTTTGCACCACCATCGTGGGCTATGTGCTGGCTTGGATCATCACCAGGACGGACATCCGTGCCAAGAAGATCTTTGCCACCTTGGCGGTTATTCCCTTCATGCTCCCCTCATGGAGTTATGCTGCTGCGTGGATCACGCTTTTCAAGAACCGAAAGCAAGCAGGTGCACCTGGCATTCTGGAAGTGATGGGTTTCACCATTCCTGATTTTCTTGCCTATGGGCCCTTGCCCATCATCATCTGCCTGACCATGCACTATTTTCCGCTTGCCTTTCTCATGTTCGGCAATGCATTCCAACGAATTGACAGCCAGATGGAAGAGTCAG
>RZYT01000565.1 GCA_009930195.1 Spirochaetia bacterium
GTAGTGCTGTGCAATCTCCCTGAAGGCAAGGTACACCTTCTCCCCTGCACCGGTGAGGTAGATGCGGTTGCCTTTTCGTTCAAACAGGCTGGCATCGTAGCGCTGTTCCAGCTCTTTGATATGCCGGGAGACGGCAGGCTGACTGATGTGCAGCGCTTCTGCCGCCTTGGAGAAGCTCAGATGCTCTGCTACTGAAAGAAACACGCTATCCCTGTAATCCATCTTGTCATTTTACATATTGTGCTCCAAAAATCTTCTCAGTGCCGGCAGATCGTTCGAGGTAAGCAGTTCGAGATGGCGGGTGATCTTCTCCGCCGGCCAGTCCCACCACCTCACCCTTTCCAGCAGGTCGATGGTCTCCTCATCGAACCGTTTACGGATCTCTTTCGCGGGATTGCCTCCCACCACGGTATAGGGAGCCACATCCTTCACCACCACCGATCTGGCGGCGATGATGGCTCCGTCACCGATGGTGACACCCGGCATGATCAGCGAGTCGTAACCGATCCAGACATCGTTCCCCACCACCGTATCACCTTTATAGGGCAGCTCTTCTGTAGTGGGGGTCACCCGTTCCCATCCGTTTCCAAAGATGGAAAAGGGATAGGTGGTGAAGGCATCCATCTTGTGGTTGGCGCCGTTCATGATGAACTTCACATCGCGTGCAATGGCACAGAATTTTCCGATGATCAGCTTGTCCTCCATGAAGGGATAGTGGTAGAGCACGTTTCTTTCGAATCCCTCAGAATCGACCGGATCATCGTAATAGCTGTAATCACCCACAATGATATATGGATTCCGGATTACGTTCTTCAGGTAACAGACCTGGTCGAATCCCTTCATCGGGTGCGTTTCGGTGGGTTTGGGTCCATTCATATCAATGCATGTTTTCACTTATTATCTGTCCATCTCTGGATCTCAATGATGTTGCCTTCGGGATCTGTCGCATAGACAACGGTAATCTTACCGACACCCTCTATCTCAGCATCGATCTATTCCCCTATGAATTGCTCTATTTTACGGAAAGCCTCTTCCGAATCGCTCCCGATCCAAATGAGATGGCCCCACTCATTCTGGAGGATCTCAATCCGGGAGTTTTCAATCATTCTTTTGGC
>RZYT01000566.1 GCA_009930195.1 Spirochaetia bacterium
TTGGTGGCGAGGATGACCAGATCGGATACCGGTGCCGTGTCCGGGGTGCAGAAGGTGAATTGTGCTCTCTCTCCATTGAGGAAGATGCCATCCTGCTCGTATCGGTTCTTCCGCTCTTCGTCCACGAGAAAGCAGACCTGCTCCTTTCCCAGCAGCTGGTGCAGTCTCAATCCGTACAGGGCTCCGACAGCCCCACATCCGATCAGGGTGATGGTGTTCATAGTGTTGCAAGCTCCATGGTCAGCAGATACAGCTTCTCCAGCTGTTCGATGCTGATGTATTCGCCCTTGGTGTGAGCTTCCTCGTAGCCGATGCTGCATACCAAGGCAGGGATTCCCAAAACGTTGAGAATGTTCGCGTCACTGCCGCCGAGGGTGGGTTCCTCCCTGAGCGGGAGTGAAAGTGTTTCACATGCTTTTCTGAAGACCTGCAGGACTGGGGCCTCTGGATGGTGGCGATAGGCATCATAGAGGCGGTCGTGGATGATTTGCACCGCTCCTCCATGCTTTGCTGCACTTGCCTCAAGCGCTTCCTTCATGGAAGACACCTGCTTCTCCAGTTTCTCATTGCTCAGGCTTCGTGCCTCAAAGACCAGGGTTGCCTTGTCGCAAACGATGTTCTTTGCTCCCTCGGCGATGAAAGAACCGATATTTGCGGTGGTCTCTTCGTCGATTCGCAATAGGTGCATGGCACTGACTGCGTCACTGCCCATCTGGATGGCACTGATTCCGGTTTCCGGCTTGAAGCCGGCATGGGCTCCCTTTCCGGTGAAGATTGCTTCGATTCGGTCATAGGAGGGGGCTGCGGTGATGGCGAGTCCGACATCCTGGGAAGCATCGAGGGTGAAGGCGTAATCCACGCCTGCAAGGAGCGAAGGGTCGATCTTTTTCGCGCCAAGCAAGCCTTGCTCTTCTGCCGTGGTGAAGAGCACCACGAGGTTGGGATGCTCCAGACCTTTCTCCCTGATGGTCTCCAAGACAGAGAGAATTGCAGCAAGCGCAGCCTTGTCATCGGCTCCGAGGGCAGTGGTGCCGTCGGTTCTGATGATGCCATGCTCAATTACCGGCTTTGCACCCCGGGCCAGCTCCACGGTATCCATATGGGCGTTGAGCAGT
>RZYT01000567.1 GCA_009930195.1 Spirochaetia bacterium
GAAGTATGCCTGCACATATTTGTCGGTGTTGTCACCAATGATCTTGATCGAGTTCTTGTTGGCACCTACCGTACCATCAGAACCCAACCCGTAAAACTTAGCCTCATAGGTGGTCTCATCCATCGCGACCTCCTCTTTCATGGGGAGCGACTTGAAAGTGACATCATCCACGATGCCGATGGTGAAATCATTCTTCGGCACGTTCATCGAGAGATTCTCGAATACCGAGAGGATCTGTGAGGGTGAGGTATCCTTCGAGGAGAGTCCATAGATACCGCCCACCACCACGGGTGCATGTTCCTTACCGTAGTAACAATCCTTCACATCCAGGTAGAGTGGCTGGCCGGTAGCACCCGGCTCCTTGGTACGGTCGAGCACCGCAATCCTTTTAGCAGTGGCGGGTACTGCCGAGAGGAAGGCGGATGCCTTGAAGGGACGGTAAAGGTGTACAGCTACCACACCCACCTTCTCACCCTTGGCGGTGAGATGATCGACCACCTCACGGATGGTTTCGGTAACAGAGCCCATGGCAATCACCACCCGCTCCGCTTCCGGATCACCGTAGTAGTCGAACAATCCATACTTGCGCCCCGTGACGGCTGCCAACTTATCCAGGTACTTCTCCACCACGTCCGGCACATTGGCATAGAACGGGTTAGAGGCTTCGCGTGCCTGGAAATAAATATCGTCATTCTGTGCGGTACCGCGTGTCACGGGGGCATCGGGAGAGAGAGCCCTGTCGCGGAACCCTTTCAGTGATTCCTGGTTGACCAGCGGTGCCAGATCCTCGTTCGTCAATGCTTCAATCTTCTGGATCTCGTGTGAGGTGCGGAATCCATCGAAGAAATGCAGGAAGGGAACACGACTCTCAATCGCTGCCAGGTGTGCTACCGCTGCCAGGTCCATCACCTCCTGTACCGAACCGGTAGCGAAGAGGGCGAAGCCGGTGGGACGCGTGGCCATCACATCCTGATGATCACCAAAGATGGAGAGGGCATGCGATGCCAAGGCTCTTGCCGATACATGAAAGACGCCAGGGAGAAGTTCTCCCGCCATCTTGTACATGTTGGGCAGCATCAGCAGCAATCCCTGTGAAGCGGTAAAGGTAGAGGT
>RZYT01000568.1 GCA_009930195.1 Spirochaetia bacterium
CCTTGTCACCATAGACTTTCCGCCAGTCTTCGGCAAAGTCCTGGACCGCCTTCCTGATCGAGGGCATCGCAAGGCCGGTTGAGAGGAGCTCAGGCTTTACGGTGCAGCATCCTGCCCCGCTGGCATAGGCCGTGGTTACTTCGGCAACATTGCGGAAGCTTGCAGCCAGAACCTGGGTAGAGCTGGTGTTGGTCCACAACAGGCTTGCCAGTTCTCTGATGACACGGCTGGCATCGATGTCCAGATTCAGCATTCTGTCGTAAAAAACAGCTATGTATCGGGCACCAGAGAGCATCGCAAGGATTCCTTGCATCGTAGAGAAAACCGTGGAAGCGGTTACCTGCAACCCCTCTGAGGCAAGTATCTTGATCACCTTGAGCCCCTCTTCGGTCACCGGGACGGCAAGAAAGGTCTGATCTCCCAACTTCGAACACAGATACTGCGCTTCCTTGATCATCGTCGAAGCATCACGGCCAGTAAGCTGTACGTGAAGATCGCGCTTTTCCCCGATCAGGGCCCTGATGGCGCACAGGTGGCTCACCACATCCTGTCGCCCCAAGGAAGCGAGCATCGAGGGGTTGGTGGTAACCCCCTTGATCGGATAGTACTCCAAGGCATGACCGATCGCAATGAGGTCCGCACTGTCAAGCAATATGTCCATGGCCGTTCCTCTCTTTCCTACCAGCAGTGTGCCATACAACCAGCAGAGGGGCAATCATTGCCCCCCTGTCCTTGACAAACACTTTTTGATATACAACCATGTCGGCATGAGCGAAACCATTCTTGACGAAAGTTCCTTCTTCTATGAACCTGCCATGCAACTGAAAGTCATCAAACGGGACCCTGAGCTCCCGTACCGGTTGCATAGCCATGAATTTCACGAGCTTGTCTTTGTGGTGAGCGGACGGGGCATCAACTTTACCAAGGATGAAGAGTTCATGCTGCGCGAAGGCTCGGTCTTCTTTGTTCCCCCTGGCCTCGAACACGGATACAAGCATGTGGAGAATCTGGTGCTCTACAACATCATCTATGGGCGCAACCTTGTCAGCCGCCACGCATTGGATCTCACGGAGCTGCCCGGCTATTGCTCCATCTTCCTGCAGGC
>RZYT01000569.1 GCA_009930195.1 Spirochaetia bacterium
TGTTTGGGTATCAGGCAGTTCCAGGTCCTTTGACTGTTGACAAGGAGTGAGGAAATGGAGAGACGATCAGCTACGGTGCTTGTTGACTCACAACCAGCAGGAGTGCTTTGCGAGACCGATGAAGGATATGCATTCACCTATGACAATCTCTATCTCAGCCAACCAGGAGCCAAGCCAATCAGTCTCACCCTACCACTTTCTGCAAAACAGTACACCAGCAAAACCATGTTCCCTTTCTTTGATGGTCTCATTCCGGAAGGTTGGCTTCTATCGCAAGCAATCACCACATGGAAGCTGGACGCGCGTGACAGGATGGGACTGATATGCGCAGTATGCCGTGACTGTATCGGAGATGTCAGTATAGAGGCACGCATATGAACAGATGCCTCGCTTGCGGAAAGCCGCTTACCCCTGATGACACACTCTGGCATACTCGCTGTATCAAATCCTTTTTCGGTACCAATGAGTTGCCTTCCATCTCACTCGACTCTGAAGCTTTGGAAGCCTGGGGCAGCGAATCAACCCGGATGGGATTCACCGTACCCGGAGTACAGAAGAAACTCTCACTCCATTTGGAAGCCTATCGTGGAAAAGGAAAACTGACACGTATTGGACACCCTCCAGGATACATCCTGAAGTTGCAAGCAGACGAATACCCTCACCTTCCTGAGTTGGAAGATGTGGTGATGCGAATGGCAGACGTGGCTTCTCTTGAGACGGTTCCTCATGCATTGCTTCGTAGTAAGGATGGAACGCTTGCCTATATCAGCAAGCGTATCGATCGCATCCATACGAAAGAAAGAATACAGAAACTTCCCATGGAAGACTTTTGCCAACTCTCATCACGCTTGACGGAAGACAAGTACAAAGGATCGTATGAGCAGTGCGGACAGATTATTAGACGCTATTCCAGTCAACCAATGCTGGATCTCACCAACTTCTGGTATACGCTGGTGTTCTGTTTCATTACTGGAAACTCTGATATGCACCTGAAGAACTTCTCTTTGTACGCTCCCACTCCCTCGCGGTATCAACTCACTCCAGCCTATGATCTTTTGCCCGTTGCCTTGGTGCTTCCCCAAGACCCAGATGAGACTGCTCTCAC
>RZYT01000148.1 GCA_009930195.1 Spirochaetia bacterium
CATATCGTAGGTGGGACCGAGCAGGGAGAGCTCTGTCCTGACCGCCTTCAGCACCACCGTCGGCTGACCTCCCACCCGATAGGTCTTGGAGACCACCACCTTGCCGCCGATGAGGCCTTCCAGGACCCAGGTCCCCGCCTCACCGCCCCAGTTGCCGATGTAGGTATTGAAGAGATTGACGGCATCCTGATAGGAGAGCCTGTGTCGAAGCAACACCCACGCCATCCTGAGGGTGTCCAACCCCTTGAGCTGGCCGCCTTGTCTGCCCACCTTGCCCAAAAGCTTTGCCAGGTGCTTTCGCTCCGACTCGCCAAGATAGGCCTCATCCATAAGCCGGTTGCCGATGAAGTCATCAATGAGGACCGGAGGATGCATGAGATGGGGGAAACGCTTTCTGTCTGCAGCAAAGAGCCCCACTTCCTTGCCGTTGCGGCTGAGCCTGATGAGCTCGCAGTTGGTGGCAACGTACGCGTTCGGGAGAGCTGCCTTGGGATAATCTCCTCCCGAGAATGAGGAGAGCAGAGTGAGCACCGGAATCGGCGAGACCTGGCTGCTGTACACCGCTGCCGCAGGTTTTTCCACACGGTTGATATCCAAGACCCCATGATAACAGATCTGGTCCCCACTGCCGAAATTCGCATGGGTGAAATAGTCGTGCATGCACCACCCTATCACCCCTGCAAGGCCCTTCATCGCCCTGGCCTCATCGAGCACCTGATAGTGGCGCAAGGCATGTTCGGTGTGCAGGGAAGGCGGGTCCGCCTGCTTGACCGGATACATGTGTCCGCAAAACTCGGTGACCAGATAGGGAACTTGGGCACTGCAGACCTTCTTCTTGGGCAGCAGGGCCCTTCCCTTCCCGATAGAGGAGAAATCGTTGAAGGTGTAGACATCCTCAAGGAAGCTGCTCATCCTGAGGTTCCGCACTCCCCCTGTCATGCGATGCGGATCGAGCTCGCGGGCAAGTGCGTTGGTCTCTTTGTACAGCTCATCATCGTCGGGCGACTCATTGACCCGAACCCCCCAGAGGATAATCGAGGGATGGTTGCAATCCCTCCCTATCATCGCTCTCACGTGTTCAACGCATCTCTTTCGCCAATGGCTCTCCTTGCTCACATGCTGCCAGCCGGGTATCTCCTCAAACACAAGCAAGCCCAGCTCGTCACAAGCATCCAGGAAGGAAGGGTCCTGGGGATAGTGGCTGGTACGCACGAGGTTCACCCCCAACTCCTTGAGGATGCACGCATCCTCAACCTGCAATGAGGGAGGAGCCGCATAGCCAAGATAGGGGTAGTCCTGGTGACGGTTCAATCCCACCAGTTCAATCTTCCTTCCATTGAGAAAGAACCCCTCCTTTGCAAAGTGTGCTGTCCGTACGCCGATGCGAACCGTTTGTTGGACCTGTCCATCCAGGGAAGCCTGCAGCGTATACAGGTGGGGATCATCCACCGACCAGGGCAGGAGGCCGGGAATGCTGAAGGTGTAGGAAAATGTGCCGTCCTCTACGACTGCACTCCCTTGGGCATGCAGGTTCTCCTTGTCCAGCAGTGCAAGCAGAATCTCCTGCCCGTCACACCCTGTCGCACGCCCCTCCACGGCAATAGTCTCCAGATTGGGGGTGGCAGCCTTCAGGGAGGAAACATACGTGTTGTCGTGAATCATGAGAGAGGCCGTACGGTAGATGCCGGCAAAACTGAGGTAGTCCATGCTTCCCCCGAAGGGAGGGAACAATGCGTTTTCCTGAGCGTCCACCACCACGGTGAGAACGCCGGTTCCCCGCTTTCCGACTTCCACGGTACACGGCAGATACGCTCCCTCGTGCTCGGCAACCAGCTGTCCGTCCCAGTAGAAGCGGGCACTGGTGGCAATGCCTTCAAAGCGGAAGGAGAGCGTCTCCTCCTCTCCCAAGACAACAGCGTACGCTTTTCGGTAGGTGTAGGTTTTGCAGTGGAATCCTTCCTCATGGTAGGAGGGAAGGAAGTGCTGGGGAGTATGCGGCAACTCGACCTGCTCCCAGTGATGATCATCGAACCCTACTCCAAGAAAGGCATCATCAAAACCCTGATGAAACAGCCAACCATCATTGCAAGGCATCGTGCGGTACATACTCACCTCCTCCTTTGGTATACCAGCAGGTTTTGCAACAAGCAAGTGCACTCGCTTGAAACAGAGGCCGTTTTTGTTCTATGGTTAGCATGTTCGTACACCAACTATCACAGGAGTTCATCATGGACATTTCCCCTTTGCAACGTGTTCGGTATGCCTACCAGCCCAAGCTTCCGGCAATCCTGAGAGAGAACATTGCTGATGTGGCCCCCATCCTCGGGGAGAAGACCAGCTCGGCCACCGACCAAGAGGCCATCAAGGCTCTCTTTCCCCATACCTACGGCCTTCCCCGTGTCTCTTTCTCCAAGGGCAAGAACGACAAGATCGCACAGAAGCGCAATGTCGGGGTAATTCTCAGCGGTGGGCAGGCTCCCGGTGGACACAATGTCATCAGCGGACTTTTCGACGCCCTGAAGGCTGCAAACCCCGATAACACGCTCTATGGTTTCAAAGGCGGCCCGTCCGGCATCCTCGAAGACTCCTACAAGATCATAGACAGCGACTTCTTGCAGGCATACCGCAACACCGGTGGGTTTGACATCATCGGAAGCGGAAGAACCAAGCTCGAGACTGCAGAGCAGTTCGAAGTCTGCGCCCAGGTATGCAAGAAGCACGATATCAACGCATTGGTCATCATTGGTGGTGACGACTCCAATACCAACGCAGCGGTACTTGCCGAGTACTTCCTGGCGAAAGACCACGGTATCCAGGTCATCGGCTGCCCGAAGACCATTGATGGCGACCTGAAGAACGAATTCATCGAAGTCTCCTTTGGTTTTGACACCGCCACCAAGACCTACAGTGAGTTGATCGGAAACATCGAGCGTGATGCAAACAGTGCAAAGAAGTACTGGCACTTCATCAAGCTCATGGGACGCAGTGCCAGCCACATCGCCTTGGAGTGTGCACTCGAGACCCAGCCGAACATCTGTCTGGTAAGTGAGGAAGTCGAGGCTCGGAAGCAGAGCTTGGTGAGCATCGTCGACTCCATTGCACAGGCTGTTGCCAAGCGAGCGGACAACGGCAACAACTTCGGCGTCGTCCTGATCCCCGAAGGGCTGGTGGAGTTCATTCCCGAGATCAAGTCCCTGATCGAGGAGATCAACCACCTGCTTGCAAAAGAAGAGGCAGCCTTCAACGCCCTTTCCGATACTGCTGCGCGCATCAGTTTCGTGGCCAGCCATCTGAGCAAGGCTTCACAGGATGCCTTCACCGTGCTTCCCGAAGAGATCAAGGCCCAGCTTCTTATGGACCGCGACCCCCACGGCAACGTGCAGGTCTCCCGCATCGAAACCGACAAGCTGCTCGCGGCCATGGTTGAGATCCGTCTGAAGCAGATGAGGAAGGACGGAAGCTACAAGGGCAAGTTCAGCTGGATGACCCACTTCTTCGGCTATGAAGGCCGCTGTGCATTCCCGACCAACTTTGACGCTGACTACTGCTACAGCCTCGGCTACAATGCATACATGCTCATCGCCGGTGGTCTGAGCGGTTACCTCTCCTCGGTGACCAACCTCTCTGCGAGTGCAGACTCCTGGCAGGCCGGTGGCATCCCCATCACGATGATGATGAACATGGAAGTCCGTCACGGCGAGAAAAAGCCGGTCATCAAGAAAGCCTTGGTGGAACTGGATGGCGCGCCGTTCAAGTACTTCGCAGCCCATCGCGACACCTGGGCCGTGGAGACCTGCTTCACCTACCCCGGGGCCGTACAGTACTTCGGACCTGAGGAAGTGTGCGACCGCACCACCGTGACCCTGGCACTCGAACAGGCCAAATGATCCTATTCAACCAGGTTGCCATCCGGCAACCTGGTTTTTTGTTCCCCTCTCCCTACAAGATTACAGACCAGCAAAACCGTTCCCTATGGTATACTCTCCTTCAGGAGATCATTACCAATGGACAGACTTTCCATCAACGGGACATGGCACCTCTCCCCGCTCAAAAGCGATGAGGTTGCCCAGTTTTGCCCCTATTTCCTTACCCATGACCATATCGATTGCACCCTCCCGGGTGACATACACTCAGCCCTGCTTTCACAGGGCCTCATTCCCGATCCCTACCAAGGATGCAACGAACTGGACATCCAGTGGGTGGGCAAACACGATTGGGTTCTCACCAAACCAGTGGATATCAGCGAAGAACAGCTTGCAGCCGGCTCAGCAGTCCTTACGCTCACCATGGCAGACACCTTCATCACCCTTTTGGTCAATGAGGTGGAGATAGGCAGGTGCGACAACCAATTCCGGCGCTGGCGCTTTGATGTGCAGCATGCACTCAGGAAGGGAGAGAACACCCTCAAGCTGGTGTTCGAAAGTGCCGAGAAACGCGCTATCGAGGAAGCGGCAAAGCTTCCCTACCCCATTCCCTACTCGGTCTATCCGGTCTCAGCCAAACACAGGAATCTGGTTCGCAAGACCCAGTGCCACAGCGGGTGGGACTGGGGTCCGTGCATTCTCAGCTTTGGTGTGTATGAGGAGATCCATCTGCAGTTTGTCCAGGAGGGCTTGGTGGAATCGGTCAGTTGCACAACCAAAGAGGTGGATGAGACAACCTGGGACCTCACCGTGGAAGTCATGTACAATGCAAAGGCCAGGCTGAACCTCCCCTGCCGTGCAGAGATTGCCGATTCCATGCAGGAAGGAAGCATCGAGACGATCGTCGGCATGAACAAGATTACCTTCCGCCTGCTCTGCCACACTATCCAGAGGTGGTGGCCCAATGGGGAGGGTAAGGCCGTACTCTACCCGCTCACCCTCACCATCGGGGGGCAGGAGGTGACCAAGCGCATCGGCTTCAGGACCCTCACCGTCAAAACAGAGGAAGATGGGGAAGGCGGCAAGGACATGGTCTTCTCCGTCAACGGACGGGACCTCTTTGCAAAGGGTGCAAACTGGATTCCCATGGATGCGCTCTTTTCCAGAATCACCAGGGATCGGTATGACCAGCTGTTGCAAGCGTGTGTCGATGCCAATATGAATATGATCCGCGTATGGGGAGGTGGGCTCTACGAGCATGAGGATTTCTACGACCTCTGTGATGAGAAAGGCCTGCTCATCTGGCAGGACTGCATGTTCAGCTGTGCCATGTATCCCTCGAACCCGGAATTCCTCGCCTCGGTGGAGGCAGAGCTCCGCTATCAGGTTCCGCGCCTGAAGGATCATCCGTCTTTGGCATTGTGGTGCGGAAACAACGAAGACTTGGGAGCCATCACCTGGTACGAGGAATCGCTGAAGAACAGGGACCGCTATGTCATCGACTATGACCGTCTCAACGAGGGTGTGGTGGCAAAGGTCATAGCAGAGCTCGATCCCGAGCGGACCTGGTGGCCCTCCAGCCCCTCTGCAGGACCCGGGGACTTCTCGGACAACTGGCA
>RZYT01000149.1 GCA_009930195.1 Spirochaetia bacterium
TCCGCTCAGCCCTGCGGCTGCAAAGGAAGCCAAGGCTACCGGTGGGGTGATATTGGCAAACATGGCAAAGTAGAAAACAAACATGTGTGCCGCAAGGGGAGGGATGCCAAGTTTCACCAAGGCAGGGGCTGCCATGGTTGCCGTGATCAGATAGGCAGGGATGGAAGGAAGGCCCATGCCCAGGATCATGCAGGTTACCATGGTCAGCAAGAGGGTGAGCATCAGGTTGGACTGGCCGAGCTGGATGATGGCGTTTGCCATGTTCAGGCCGAAACCGGTGAGGCTCACCACCCCGATGATGATGCCGACCACTGCACAGGCCACCGCAACGGATACAACGGCACGCGTCCCTTCTGCAAAGGCGTCCAGGATCTGCTTGTAGGTTATGCGGGTGGACTTGCGTGCCATGCTGACCACAATGGTAGCCACGATTGCCCAGAACGCACTGAAAATGACGGTGGCTCCGCTGAAGAGCAGCATGTAGAGCAAGAAGGCAATGGGAAGCAGCAGATGCCCGCGCTCGCGCATGACATCGCGGACCTTGGGAAGCTCTTCCTTGGGAATCCCCTGCAGGTTGTTCTTGGAAGCACGAAGCTGTACCTGGACCAGGATGCCAAGGTAGTAGAGCAGGGCGGGAATGGCCGCGCTGATGACGATGGTACCATACTTGACCCCGAGCATCTCAGCCATGATGAAGGCGGCAGCTCCCATGATGGGGGGGAGCAACTGTCCACCCACGGATGCTGATGATTCCACAGCCCCGGAAAACTCCTTGCTGTAGCCGGTCTTCTTCATCAGGGGGATGGTGAAGGCTCCTGTGGTGACTACATTGGCAACGGCACTGCCGTTGATGGAACCCAAAAATCCGCTGGCAATGACGGCAACCTTGGCAGGCCCACCTTTGGTGGAGCCTGCAAAAGCCAGGGCGAGGTCATTGAAGAAACGGCCCATGCCGCATTTGTTCATGACCGTACCGAACATGATGAACAGGAAGATGTAGGAAGCCGCAACATCCACCGAGGTACCGTATATTCCTTCCGTGTTGATGAAGATATGGTTTACCAGTGCTTTCCAGTCGTAGCCGCGGTGCATGAATATGCCGGGAAGATTTCGGCCGAAGAGACCATACAACAAGAAGAGAAGGCTCAGGATGACCAGCGGCCAGCCGCTGATGCGTCTGCTTGCCTCAAGCACCAGTACGATCAGCAGCGTTCCCATGATGACATCCATCGTGTTGGGAGAGCCCATGCGGTTGATGAAGTTGATGTAGTCGACCCAGACATAGACAGCCACAGCCACTGAGAGCAGGGCAAAGACGATATCGTACCAAGGAAGGGTCTTCCGGCTCGACTTCCTGCTGACAGGATAGATGAAAAAGGTCATGAACAGAATCATCGCGACATGCAATGAGCGATGGAGGTGGGTGGCAGGGTACCCGATGAAGCTGGTGATGAAATGGTAGAGTGCGATGCCGATGGCTATCCAATAGACAGCTTGGGCAAGCAGGAAGTGGTCAAACGTCCTGGTCTTGGACTCCTTCTCGAATTTCTCCAGCAGGTGCTCCTGCTTGGCTTTCATATCGGGTTTCAGTTCGTCAAGAGTGATCTTGGCCATATAGTGCGTATTCCTTTCAAGTAAAGTTCCACAGGTACGTGATGTGGGATCTCAATTCCGTGCATAAACGTTTGCCCTTCCACTGTAATGGAAACAAGGGCGGTTTGGGAATGTATCCAGGATATCTTGTCAAACGCTTGGTCGATGGAGCGCATCACCACCATGCCGTCTTCCAAAGATACCACGCCTTTGTTTTCCGGAATGCCTGCGCCAAACCCGGCTACCTTGATGGTGTTGAGCAAGAAACCATCTTCAGGGCTGATGGTATACTCTTCGATCCAGGGAATGTGTTCGAACGAATGGATCCAGTGAAACGTGAGTTGCGCTCCCTCTGTGATGGGAACGGTTTTCAGAACCTGCCCGCTCTCTTGTTCCACGAGAACAAGCATCAGCGTTTTCGGGGAAAGAAAGAAGAGCAGTGTCCCCGCCGCGAGGGCGAGGACAACAAACATGATCAGGACTTTGATTCTGCTCTTCATAGCGGAAAGCTTACATCCCTACTTCCTGATAGTAGCGTTCAGCGCCCTTGTGGAAGGGGATGTCCACACCAATGTGGCTGTTTGCCAAGGTGATGTGCTTCTGTGCAGTTGCATGGGAAGCCTGGATGTCCCCGATATTCTCGAACACGCCCTTGGTCAGATCGTACGCCACTTCCTCGGGAAGGTCCTCGTTGACGATCATGATGTTGCGGACGGTGGCGGTGATGACATCGGACTTGGTATCATAGACGTCAGCAGGAATCGTGGCTTCGACGAAGAACGGATACTTTGCCTTCAGGTTCTTCAGGCCTTCTCCCTCGATGGGAATGAGCACGATCTCGGCGGTGGTTCCCAGCTCCATGATGGTTGGATTGGGAATGCCGCTGGTGACGAACACCGCATCAACGAGGTTGTTCTTCAGCTGACCGATAGCCTCACCATAGTTGAGGTAGTCGACCTTGCTGTCTGCATAGGTCATGTTGTGCGCTTCGTACATCATGCGGGCATTCAGCTCAACACCGCTGTTCGGGGCACCAACGCCGACACGCTTGCCTTTCAGGTCGGTGAACTTGGTGATGCCCGTCCTGTCGGTGGTGACAAGCTGTACATAGTTGGGGTAGAGGCCGAGCAAGGCTCTGAGTTCAGTAGCTGCAGGTTTCCCTTCGTAGGCACCAAAGCCCTGGTAGGCCTGGGCAACTGCATCGGACATGGCGATGGCCATCTCAGCACGGTTCTCCCTGATCAGGGTGATGTTCTCTGCAGAAGCACCGGTTGCCTGGGCGGAGGACTTGTAGCCGAGCTTGTTCTGGAAGACGGAAGAGAAGGCTCCCCCGATCGGGTAGTACAAGCCGCTGGTCGGGCCGGTGGCGACGGTTATGAAATATTTGCTGCGGTCGAGACCTTCGGTCTCTGCCGCTTCAGTCTGTCCTGAGGCAAAGAGGGCTGTGCTGAGAAACAAGGCAATCAGGGCAATAAGAACAAGATGTCTTTTTTTCATGGAATTTCTCCTAACAAGTATTCTTGCAGGATGCAAGTCCTGCGGCTTCTCTTAGGGATCTTCTAGGTAATCCCAGAATCTAGAGTATAAAGATGCATAGAGATTGTATCAATATGCAGGATAAGCATAATTTACGGAATGGGTGAAAATCAAGCGCAAAGATATACCTGCTGGAAAAAGCGCGTGGGAATCGCTACTATAGCCGCATGACACGCAAACAATTTCTCCATATTGTGGAAATCCGCACCAAGCTCATCAGTATGGGCACGGTTGCTTCAGCTGCTTTGTATGCACTTCTGTTGCAGGGGACTTTGCCCATGGCAAAGCTCCTGCTCATGATTGTGGCTACCCTGTGTGTGGACATGGGGACCACCGGCTTCAACACCTTCTTCGACTATTACCGGGGCACAGACAATGCCCTCTATACCAAGGAGAAAGAGAAAGTCTTGGTACACGAGGAGGTGAGTCCTCTCTCAGCCTTGCTTGTCAGTGTGGGACTCTTCGGTCTTGCCGGTCTTTTTGGCTTGGTTCTTGCCTACCTTACCAGCTGGTATCTGATCGCAGTAGGTTCGGTGTGCATGCTGGTGGGGTTCTTCTATACGGCAGGCCCGTTCCCGATCAGCAGGACCCCGTTTGGGGAACTGTTTGCAGGAGGGTTCCTTGGTTCGGTTCTCTTCCTGATCACCTTGTTTGTGCTTGATGTCACGCTTTCCCTGCAAGCACTGCTGGCAACCATACCGTTCTTCCTGCTTATTGCCATGATTCTCTCGGTAAACAATGGTTGTGACCGCATCGGGGATGAGGCAAGCGGCAGAAGGACCCTGTCCATACTCCTTGGCAAGCGCTATGCGCCTGTCTTGGTAGGTGTTGAAGGCATTCTTGCCTATCTTGCCAGTGGGGTGCTTGCCCTGACGGGCACCTACCCCCTGCACCTATTGCTCTTTCTTGTTCCCACCTTCTTTCTTTTCATCAAATCGTATCGGCAGATGCTCAAGCTGGGAATGCACGAGGAGCACAAGAGCCGGCATATGGGATTTGCCTCGCGCTCCTATGTCCTCTACTGCTGCTCCTTCCTGCTCTCGTTCGGCTTCGAGGTGCTCAGAACATCGTCCGTTCTGCAGGCTTTTTGATCGTTGCCGCATAGATTGAGTTGATCACGCCAAGGACGGCGGAGAGGGAGAAGAGCACCTCGATGCCCAGTGTTTTCCAGATGTAGCCCCCGAGCAGGGCGATGAGCACACTGATGAGGTGGTTGACCGAAATGCCGGTTGTCAAGGTAGCCGTCAGCTCCTCCCTGCTGGAAGAAAGATCCCGTACGTAGACGTTGGTCGCCATGCTTGCAAGGCTGATGATGGAATCCAGGACAAAATTGACGCACACCACAATGAAAGCAATGTGCATCGGAAAGATCCTGTGCGCAAAGCCGTACATGATGCAGACCACCACCAGGATGAGGGTATCGGCTACCATGATCGTCTTGTAGCCGAGCTTGTCTACCAGAATGCCGATGGCAGGGGAGAGCAGCATGCCGAACACTGCACAGATTGCGAGAAGCAATGCAATGATGGAAGTGTCGGCACCGTAGAAGAGGATGAGCACATAGGGTGCAAAGGTAAGGAATATCTGTTTCCTGGCACCATAGAAGACTTCGAGCATATAAAACTTGTGGTACTTCTTGTTGATGTAGAGCCTGCTTCGTCTGACCGGCTTTCCTTGGTCCTTCATGGTGAAAACAATGAGGGTGGCGAGCAGCATGAGCACGGCAGCTATGATGAAGACGGTGCGAAACCCTACGATGGAGTCCCTTGCATACCCAATGCGGGCAAATACGAAGAAGAGGGCAGAGACCAGAAAATAGCCAAGGATGTTTCCCCCGTGGCTGATGGAGGAGGTCACCCCAAGGCTTGCCCCGCCCTTGTCCCCTTTTGCAAAGCCAAGGGACATGGAACTCTTGATCGGCATGACGATGTGCTCACCGGTGCTGAAGACCACCATGAACAGGATGACCACCACCTTGCTTGAGCCAAGCAGGAGCAAGCCGAGTAGGCCGCTGAGCATGATGGCTGTTCCGATCTTGAAGACCTTGGTTTCGCTGAATCGGTACATGGCGGCAAGGATGAAGACCAGCAACAGTCCGGGGATTTCACGGAAGAATTCAACGATTCCTCTCTCAAACTCACTGATCTTGATGATTTCTGCAAGATAGTTGTCTTGGATGCCACGGTAAAACCCGTAGGCAAGACCGGAAAAGAGAATCGTGGCAAGGAAAGTTCTCACCGCCTTGTCACCACGATAGATCGATTGTTTCTCTGATTGCATGCTGACCTCTTCAATGGACGTGATGTGCCCTTAGGGAGGACTATGCTGGGATTCGTATCTGTTGTCAACAAC
>RZYT01000570.1 GCA_009930195.1 Spirochaetia bacterium
CTCCAGTGCCATGACCAGACCCATTTGGACTCTGGTGATGGTGGTCTTGATCTCCTTGAGGTCCTTCGCATAGAGGTGGCGGTCATCACTTTTCTTTGCCAGTCGGTTCAGCAGCCACAATACGATACCTCCCGAACCGAACAGGCATACCGCGAGCGTAGTGATCAGGGTCAGCTCATCCATCAGTTGCCTCCAGGGAGGAGACTTCCTCGTAGGAGTAATCCAATCCGTCGCGCTGCACGGTGACATCAGCTGAGGAACCGGTGAGTTCGATATAGCGTTTGACGATGACGTCGCAATACTTCTCATCCAGCTCGATGGTGGCACAGCTCCGTTCGGTCTGCTCACAGGCGACCAGGGTGCTGCCGCTGCCGCCGAACGGGTCGAGCACCAGCGTGTTGCTCATCGAGGAGTTCATGATCGGGTAGGCCAGGAGGGCCACCGGCTTCATCGTGGGATGCTCGCCGTTCTTCTTGGGCTTGTCGAATTCCCAGATGGTCGATTCCTTTCGTCCGGTGTACCACAGGTGCTTGCCTTTCTTCTTCCATCCGAAGAGAACCGGCTCGTGCTGCCACTGGTAGGGCGAGCGACCGAGCACCAGCGACTGCTTTTTCCAGATGCAGGTGCCCGAGAGGTAGAAACCCGCCTCACTGAAAGCCTTTCTGAAATTCAGTCCCTCGGTATCGGCATGGAACACGTAGATGGAAGCGTCGTCGGCCATATGATTTGCCGTGTTGGTGAAGGCATCGAGCAGGAACTGCAGAAAAGCATCGCCTGCCATATTGTCGTTCTTGATCTTGCCGGCCGAGCCCTCATAGTTGACGTTGTAGGGTGGGTCGGTGACCACCAGGTTCGCCTTGGCACCCGCCATCAGAAGATCGAAGGTCTCGGCCTTGGTGCTGTCCCCGCATACCAGGCGGTGCCTTCCCAGTTTCCACAGGTCCCCAGCTTTGGTGATCGCGGGCTTCTCGAGCTCGGAGGCCACGTCGAAGTCGTCGTCGTGTACGCCCTCGGCAAGCGAGTCCTTGAACAGGTCGTCGATCTCTGCCGGGTCGAAGCCGGTGAGCGATACGTCGAAGTCCAGACCCTGCAGATCGGTGATG
>RZYT01000150.1 GCA_009930195.1 Spirochaetia bacterium
ATGCGCAACAACCCAAACGCTGTCATCTGCTTTGACCTGAGCAGGGACATTGCACCCCTGTTGCAGGCCACCGAGGAGAATCTTCTCAAAGTGGATGGCGTATTCACTCTTGCCATAAACAAGTGCCCCTTTGTCTCTCCGCTCAGTGTCCTTACCGACCAACTTGCGATCAAGCTGGGACTGGACAAGAAACTGGCCCTCTTCAGGCACCAGCAGATCATCAACGAGCCGAAACTGCTGTTGCTGGCACGCAACTACGAGGACTCATTCGAAGGTGTCGATGATGTGGACTTCCAGCTCTATGACCGTTTCTTCGGGGATGCCGACCAGAAGCGTTTCGCCCTCATCAGGGCAGCCCAGCCGAAGGAAAAACTCTCACTGAACCTCGATTTCGAGGACACTCGCATCCCGACCATGCTCTTCAGACACGTGGGCCGAAACTGGAGCGAAGTCTTTACCGAGGAACAGAGGCGCAAATGGCGTTCGTATTGCGCCAACCGCACCCTCAATCCACCGGGCCAGGTGAAGATGAACTGGACGTTCTTCAATCGCAAGATAGAGGAAAAATTGGCAAGCACCGACGTCTCTGCTGAGGAGAAACGGGTACTTGCCGATCTGAAAGCATATTCGCAAGAGCTGGAAAAGAGGATCTTCTCCTAGATCAGACCCATCTTCCTGCCTTCGGTTACAAAAGCCTGTACAGCACGATCCACATCCGCTTTGGTGTGGGTCGCCGAGAGCTGGACACGTATCCTCGCCTTCCCCTTCGGGACAACCGGGTAACAGAATCCGATGACATAGATGCCGGCCTGCAAGAGTCGGTCGGCCAGGGCAACAGCCTTCGGCTCATCATAGACCATCACCGGGACGATGGCCGTCTCTCCCTTGACCAGATCAAACCCAGCCTTTTCCATCTCGCTTCTGAAGTAGTGTGCGTTGCTGAGCGTGATTTCCTTGAAGGGGTTGCCCGCTTCCAGAAGATCGAGCACCTTCAGCGTACCCCCGCAAATTGCCGGGGCAAGGGTATTGGAGAAGAGATAGGGCCGGGCACGCTGGCGGTAGAGGTCTATCAGCAGCTGGTTGCCACTGATGCAGCCTCCGCTTGCACCTCCGCAGGCCTTGCCGAAGGTGGTGGTGATCAGGTCAACCTGGCCTTCCACCCCACAGAGCTCCACGGTTCCGCGTCCGGTCTTGCCCAGATAGCCGGTGGCATGGGAGTCATCCACCATGACCAAGGCATCATACTGCTTGGCAAGGGCGCAGATCTCTTTCAGGCGTGCAATATCCCCGTCCATGGAGAAGACACCATCGGTGGCGATCAGGCGCCTTCGGCTCTGTTTGCTCTCTTCCAGACAGCTCTTGAGACTCTCCATATCGCTGTGCTTGTACCGCAGCCGCTGGGCTTTGCACAGGCGTATGCCATCGATGATGGAGGCATGGTTCAGCTCATCGCTGATGACGGCGTCTTCCTCTCCCAAAAGCGGCTCAAAGAGTGCTCCGTTTGCATCGAAGCAAGAGGAGAAGAGAATGGTATCATCGGTTCGGAGGAAGGAACTGATGCGCCTCTCCAACTCCTTGTGTATCTGCTGTGTCCCGCAGATGAAGCGGACCGACGAAAGTCCGTACCCCCACCTGTCCATCGCATCCTTCGCGGCCTGGACGACTTCCTTGTTGTCGGAAAGCCCCAGGTAGTTGTTGGCGCAAAAGTTGAGTACCGGCCTTCCGTCCACCAAGATCGATCTGTTCTGGCTGCCCTCAAGCACACGCTCGCGCTTGAGCAGTCCCTGCTCCTCCTGGAGTGCAAGGAACTCTTCAAGCTCCTTTTTCACTTGTTCGGTCATGCTTCCCTCCTTGTGATGGTCTGCAGCATGTCGGCTGTCATGGCACCTAGATCATACTTCGGTTTCCAGTCCCATTCCACCCTTGCGGCATAGTCCTCAAGACTGTCAGGCCATGAGTCAGCGATAGCCTGCTTTACGGGATCGATGTCATAACTGATGGTGAAGTCAGGGATATGGGTACGTATATAGGCTGCCTGCTCTTCAGGGCAGAAGCTCATTGCAGCAATATTGAAGGCATTGCGGTGCCTCAGTTTTGCAGGGTTTGCTTCCATGATCCTGATGGCAGCCTCCACGGCATCGGGCATATAGATCATGTCCAGGTAGGTGTCCCCGCGCAGGAAACAGGTGTAGTGGTGATTCCTCACCGCCTCATAGTAAATCTCCACCGCATAGTCGGTGGTCCCGCCGCCCGGAGGCGTCATGTTGCTGATGACCCCCGGAAAGCGGATGCCACGGGTATCGACATCGAACTTATGGTAGTAGTAGTCACAGAGCAGCTCACCTGCAACCTTGGTGACCCCGTAGATGGAAGTCGGTCGCTGGATGGTGTCCTGCGGCGTGTACTGTTTGGGAGTCGTGGGTCCGAATGCGCCGATTGAGGAGGGGGTGAACACGGCACAACCCAGCTCCTTGGCGACCTCCAGGGTGGTGATGAGCCCGCCCATGTTCAGGTTCCAGGCATTCAGCGGATCTTTTTCGGCTCTCGCCGAAAGGACAGCGGCAAGGTGATAGATGGTGTCGATGTGATGATCCTTCACGATCCGTGCCACCGCCGCGCCGTCCCGCGCGTCAATCTTGTAGAAGGGGCCACCTTCCACCAGTGGCCTGTTCACATCGTCGCGGATATCGGTCAACACGACGTGCTCGTCCCCGTAGCGCTTGCGACACTCAAGGGCAATCTCAGAGCCAAGTTGGCCCAACGAACCGATGATCAGAATGTTCTTCATGAAGACCTCCAAAGGTCGCATTCCTTGACAAGGCAGACAACCCAGCTTACAATGGACATGTTCATTATAGTAAACATGTTTCACTATGTCAAACTTATTACCCCGCAGGAGCTCTGAAATGGATACCCCTCCGATGATTGGAAAAAACATCCAACGCCTGCGCACCAGCCGCAAGCTCACCCTCAACGTCCTTTCCGAACGTTCGGGTGTCTCCAAGGCGATGCTCAGCCAGATTGAGTCCGACAAGGTCAATCCTACGGTTGCCACCGTATGGAAGATTGCCCGCGGCCTGAACGTGGAACTGAACGACCTGCTCGACACCGATGACCAGCCCAAGCGTGTCTTCACCCTCAATCCTGCAGGGGAAGAGGCTCCGAAGCTGGAAACACGGGAGAACGGGGTATCCATACGCATCCTCAGCCCGCTGAACATGGTCGAAGAGCTGGAGATGTACCTGGTGAGCTTCGAGCCGCACAGCAAGCTGGCCAGTGAGCCCCACTACCCCGGCACCCAGGAGTTCCTGACGGTCGTCAAGGGAGCGGTCAAGGTACAGGTGGGAGAGAACAGTGCTGAGATCCGCAAGGGCGATTTCCTCGTGTATCACTGCGACATCGAGCACTCAATCACCAACGAGTCCAACCAGCCTGCTGTGGTGCATATGGTGGTACGCTTCACCGTCGACAAGCATTGAAAACCAAACCTTTTGACACACCGCCTTGGCTCCTGTATAAGTGAAAGGCAAGGAAGGTGTGTCATGGCTAAGAAAGGCATCATGGTCTCCTACGGAATGGGCAAGTTCATCGCCGAATTCCTCACCGGCGCATTCGGTTCGATCGTCTTCATGTTCTATGAGACCGAAGTGGGGCTCAGCGGTGCCTATGCCGCCTTGGCTACCATCATCTACTCGGTCTGGAATGCGGTAAACGACCCCATCATCGGCTATATCACCAACAAGGGGGCACCCTTTTCCAAGCGCCTTGGCAGGCGCTTCCCCTGGATCATCCTTGGGCTCGTGCTCTCCTCGATCGCTTTCATCCTCATTTTCTCCGTTCCCACGAGTTGGGATGCAAAAAGCAAGCCACTTCCGGTCTTTTTCTGGATGGTACTCACCATTTGCCTCTATGATGGGTTGTACAGCCTCTGGGAGGTCAACTACCAGAGCATCTATCCCGACAAGTTCCGCGGCCAGAAAGAACGTACCACCACCGCAGCGGTGGGAACCGGCATCGGAGTGCTCGGCATTGCCAGCGGCTTCATCATCCCCCCGCTCTTCTTCTCCTATGGCGATCGTGCAAGCTACCTGGCCTGTGCCCTGGTCATCGCCCTCATCTCAGGCCTTGCAACCCTGCTTGTCAGCTTTGGTGTCTTTGAGTCCAAGGAGATGATCAACCGCTTCGCGCTCCAGCAGCAGAGCGAGCAGGCCCCTCCCTTCTTCAGCCAGATGCGCAAGGCCCTGAAAAGCCGAAACCTGCTGGCCTTCGTGCTCCTGCTCTTCTTCTACCAGAGCGGATGCATGCTCATGACAGCCTCCATCAACTATGTCGTCAAATACGTTCTTGCTGCAAAGAGCAGCCAAGCAACGCCAATCTTTGCAGGAATGCTGGGAGGAACCCTCATTTCCATCCTGCTCTGGACCAGGGTGGCCAAAAAGCTGAAGAACAACCAACGGATGCTCATCCTCTGCTCTTTCGTCCTTGCCTTCTTCGCTCTTCCGCTCTCCTTCCTTGGCTCAGCGACCTCCTACATGGTGGCGATGGGTCTCTGGGGACTGGGTTTCGGGGGGTTCTGGACCTTCATGAGCCCGGCTATGGCCGATGTCATCGATAGCCTGGTAGTAGAGCAAAAGAGACGTGATGATGGGGTAGTCCTGGGAATCAGGGCATTTTTCATGCGTTTCAGCTATGCAAGCCAAGCCATCGTCTTCTTTGCGGTGCACGAGCTTACCGGCTTCGATCCTATTGCCATCAGCGACCAGGCCATCTGGGGCATCCGTCTGCATATGGGCGTGATACCCGCCCTCTTCTTTTTGGCAGGAGGAGTCCTGTTCATGCGGATGAACCGTCTGGGGCCTGTGCAGGTGGAGGAAAACCGGCTTCTGCTTTCCCAACTGGATATCTAGCAACGCTATGCAAAGAGCGGCCGGTTTTGTATACTTTCCTTCTAGGAGATTCAGATGCTGAAAAAACTGCCCGAGTATGAGAAACAACTCGCAGATATAGATGAAAAACTCAGTCGCCCTGAGACCATGCAGGACATGAAGCTGTTCAAGAGCCTCAATCAGGAGAGGTCCCATCTCTCCCCCATCATCGATGAGCTGAAAACCATGCAAAGCCTCATCAAGCAGATAGCCGAGGCTCAGCAGATCCTGAAAGAGGAAGACGACCAGGAAATGCTCGAACTTACCCGAGAGGAGCTGCATGAACTGGAAGCACATTTGGTGAAGAGCGAGCAAAAGACGAAGATGCTTCTCATCCCACCCGACCCACTCGAAGGCAAGGATATCATCATGGAAATCCGTGCCGGCACCGGTGGAGAGGAAGCCGCCCTGTTTGCCGCCAATTTGTTCCGCATGTACAGCCACTATGCCGACACCAAGGGATGGAAGATGGAAATTCTCTCCTCCAATGAGACAGGCATCGGCGGCTACAAGGAACTGGTAGTCTCCATCGGTGGCAAGGATGTCTA
>RZYT01000571.1 GCA_009930195.1 Spirochaetia bacterium
CCAGGCGCTCCACTTCCCCATGGAGTTCACCGACCAACTCACCATCATCCTCACCGCCCTGCTGGCCTCTATCGGCTCTGCCGCGGTGCCCGGTGCCGGCATGGTGATGCTGGTGATTGTCCTCGAGTCGATCGGCTTCCCGGCCGACAAGCTGGCCATCGGGCTGGCACTCATCTTCGCCATCGACCGTCCGCTCGACATGCTGCGCACCGTGGTCAACGTCACCGGCGACTCGATGGTGTCGGTGGTGGTGGCCAAGTCGATGGGCAAGCTAAAATAGTAATATGAGGAGAAAAGGATCCCTGCTGCTGTTGATATCACTTGTTGTTGCGATGAATGCCCTGTCGCAGCAACCCACATACCAGGAAGCAGACTCAACCATCCGGCTCAGCGAGGTGATTGTCAACGCCTATCAGGTCAACACGCGACAACATCAGCTCCCCGGAAGCATCTCCCTCCTCACTGCTGAGGAGATGGAGCGGGGCGACAGCAACAGCTTCGCCCACGCCCTTCATGCCATGCCGGGCATCTACATGCACAGCGGCACCTATGCCACCAGCCGCATCGTCATCAGGGGCGTGGGCAGCCGCACACCCTACAACACCAACCGCATCAAAGCCTACCTGAACGACATTCCCATCACCTCCTCCGACGGCATCTCCACACCTGAAGATATTGACCTGACGGGAATTGCACGCATGGAGGTGATCAAAGGTCCCGCCTCCGCCCTCTATGGTTCGGGGCTGGGAGGGAACATCAACCTCTACACTCCTCAGACTGGCCGGGATAGTGGCAACGCCCTGCTGCAATATGGCAGTTTCAACACGTTCAAAGCTGCTGCAGGAGGAAACATGCAACGCAACAACCTGCAGATAGGCGGTCAGATGAGCCACCTCCGCTCCGACGGTCACCGCGAGCACAACCGCCTGCGCCGAACCACGCTCCTCTCATCCGGTAGTTGGCGGCAGCCCTCCTGGTCGCTCAGTTACACGCTGCTGCTGATCGACATGAATGCGCAAATTCCCAGCTCGATAGGCAAGTCGCTATATGAGACCAGCCCTGAATCGGCCGCAGCCAACTGGAAGGCGGTGGAGGGTTACAAG
>RZYT01000572.1 GCA_009930195.1 Spirochaetia bacterium
CGCGGCAAACCCCTTCACCTACCTCACCAAATCGTTGCGTATGCTCTACCTGAATGGCAGCACCCTGGCGGATGTGCGGGGTAACCTGTTGATGCTGGGACTCTTCGCCCTGATCCTGAATGGCTGGGCCATCCTCAGCTACCGGAAGAGAGGATAAATACAGATCAGTCAAAACGTAACTCTTCAAAGTGAATTGAACTCGAAAAAGCTTTTTTTACCGTTCAATTCCACGGTGATCTCATCGGATCAGGAAAAACAGAGAGCCGACAGCGGTCAGTACCCACAGGGTGATGCCAAGGGCAAAACTACGGGGTCCGGACTGTTTGATCTCACCCAGGGTGATATTTGATCCGATCAGAAAAAGTGCGATCACCATCCCACGCTTGCCTAACCAGCTGAAATGATCGTAACTGGCATGCAGCTCAGGGAAGAAATTGGCAAAGAGAATCGCGAAGAGGAAGAGGGCTACTGCGTTCAGCACGAAGACGACGACCAGTGCGAATGAGTTCTGGTAGCTCTTGCTGTTCAGGATGGGGGCAACCGCCGCGATGGCACTCCCCCCACAGATGGCCGTACCGGTCGCAATCAACAGTGTGATGTTCTTCTCCACCCTGAAAAGTTTGCCCAGCAGGATGCCAAGGATCATCACCGATACAACGGAGATGGCCGTAGCCACAAAACCGGTTTTTGAGGCGGTGATCACTTCACTCAGGCTCATCCCGAAACCCATCAGCACGATGGAGAGTTGAAGTACCGGTGAGGTGATGCGATGAATTGTGGCATGCCTGATACCGAGCAGAGAGAGGGTCAATCCGGCCAGGAGGGCTATTGCTGGCGACATAAAGGGTAGAAAACAGAGAAATATCACAAAGTGATAGAACCTGTTACAGATTCAGCAGGAATTGTTCAAATAGCTCTGTCTGCCGGCTTTTGTGTCCGGTTTTGTGTGCGATGCGAAATGTACGGGGAAAGGTGATACCGGTTACCTGCAGCTTGACGAGCGTTTTGAGGTACAACTCGTTCCGGACCGCTTTCTCGGAGATGATAGCCAGCCCGTTGAAGTCGAGCAGGAAGTTCTTGATCGACTCGGTACTGCCCAGGTG
>RZYT01000573.1 GCA_009930195.1 Spirochaetia bacterium
AAGTCCGCCGTTCTCGCTGTAGATGTTGCCCAACAGGTCGTTCGTATGCACGATGAACAGGTCGAACACCTTCGCCCCATCATCATTCTTCACTATCTCTTCAACACCGTAGGGAAGTCCAACCTCAACAGGCTCGACCGCCACAACAGGCTCAACAACAGGCTCAGCCACGGGTTCCACAACAGGAGCGGGCTTTTCGGCTACCACCACAGGGGCCACAACAGGCTCGACTACCTTCTCAGGGGTCGCTCCAATCTTGGCAACAATGGCTTCGTCCTCGGGCACCACCACGTTCAGCGTATAACCCATCGCGTTCGCAAACGGCTCATACATCGCTGCAAGTGCGCTGCTTGCCGGGTCAAGTACGTCAGCGGCAGGAAGGATCATCGGGAATACATCCGTCACCTTGCCGTCGGAGACACTCACCTGCACTCCGCCAATGCTCCTGAGCATCTGGTCGGCCCGCACGATCAGCGTATTGTTCACCGTCTTGGCCATCGCAGATCCGTTGCCGTCCACGATCAGGTCAATTCCGTCCACAGAGGAAGCCACAAGACTGCTGCTCAGCTGTCCGTCGCCCAGGTCGCTCAGGACCACCAGGTAGTCCACAAGACCCTTGGCAAGGTCAACCGCATACTGTGCATTGTCAAGCACCAGGTCGCTGGTGAAGCTCACTCCCTGAATGTCCTTCGGGGCCACCAGTCCTACAACACCAACCTTGAATCCGTTGAAGTCATACACCTGGTACGGCTGCATCACCAGATACCCGTCCTCGTCAAGTGCGTTCACACTCAAGGCTAGGGCTTTCTGCGTCCCGGTGATCCCGGTGGCCAGCTGCAATGCCTGCGGGGTGTAGGCATCGTAGCCAAGCTCGTCTATCACTGCTGCTGCAAGCATCGCCGCTTCGGCTGGAATCTCGCCAACATCACCGCTGTTCAACAGCAGCCAGTTGTCGGTAATCGCACGACCAGCCTTCAGCGCCGTCGACAGCCTGGCAAGACCAAGTCCGCCGTTCTCGCTGTAGATGTTGCCCAACAGGTCGTTCGTATGCACGATGAACAGGTCGAACACCTTCGCCCCATCATCATTCTTCACTATCTC
>RZYT01000011.1 GCA_009930195.1 Spirochaetia bacterium
GGTGGACAAACTCGTCCTGACACGGGACATGGTGGTCATGTCTGCACTCACCATATCGTTGTTCATCATCGGCTATGGCTTCAGGAAGGGGAGAAAGGGAAGGGTCAACCGTTTCGAAGGCGCAGGACTCATCGTCGTATATATCGCCTATACGATCATTCTCCTGACAGGTTCAGCAACATAGCGTTATTGGCGGATTGGTTTTCCATTCTGCAATGCATACAGAAGACGTTCAAAGAGAACAAAGCCTTCCATGGCATGCTCCACTTCCATGGCGTACCGTTTGACATCATACTCCAGTCTGCGATGCTGACACCTAATGGAACCATCCTCCAAGGTGACCAAGGCGTAACTGGCCCGTACGTCACCATCAAAGGAGTATCCAACCGCCCCTGGATTGATGAAGCGTACCCCGTCACGCATAAAATCAGCGGGAATATGGGTATGCCCGGAGAAAACGATATCAAGCTTTTCCTCTGAAACCATCTTAGCCATGGCAGGGGAAAACGGCTCATTTGCCAGTATTCCCTCGGTATCGGAGAACGGTGTCCCATGACAGCACAGGATTGAATGCTGCTCAAGCTCCAAACGCTTTGTCGGTGCAAACTCTGCAATTGTCTTCTTTGAAGTCTCATGCATCCTGATGCTGGTATACTTCATCAGCTTGAGCATATGCTTTTCAAATGGGGTATTCGCTATATAGGAAGATATCTTTTCCAGATTTGCATCCGTGTTGCCTTTGACCAGTACTGCCGGTTTCTGCTCCATCAGCAAATCAAAACAAAGCTGAGGATCGAGACCCATGAAAACCAGGTCTCCCAGAAAGAGAATCTGATCGACACCGCAAGCCTTAACATCAGTGAGCACTGCTTCCAATGCCCTCACATTGCCATGAATATCACCAATTACAGCCAGTTTCATGGAGGACCTCCTGCAGGATGTTTATCTAACTGTATCATACCCATGAAAGCTAGGTAACCTTTGCAATGGCTCGCATCAGCATTTTGTTGCAATAGGTTCCGTATCGTGATTGCACTTTTCCAAAAAGCGCGGTATTGTTCCGCCGTAAAGGTACAGATGAGATGAAACGTGATCAGGTGAAGGCCTTTTTTGTGCGTGAACCGGTGTTGACCATTGCTCTTTTCTTGGCAGGAATATCCATGTTCCTTGTGCCCCCCAATCCCGACTATGCGCATTACCTAGATGGAAAAACCCTTGGCTGTCTCTTTGCCCTCATGCTGGTGGTATCAGGCTTTCGCAAGCTCTACCTCTTTACATTCCTTTCCCAGTATCTGCTTCGTTTAGCGAAGTCGAGCAGGCAAGTAAGTGCTCTCTTGATAGGCAGTACGTTCTTTCTCTCCATGTTGGTGACCAACGATGTTGCCCTCATCACGTTTGTTCCCCTTACCATCGTAGTCTTTTCCCTTTGCAAGGATACGAAACCAATCCTGCTTACCATAATCCTCCAGACCATTGCAGCCAATGTGGGAAGCGGCCTGACACCGGTAGGAAACCCCCAGAATCTTTTCATCTATTCATACTACCAGCTTCCCTTGCTGCAATTCTTCGGTGCCATGCTCCCCTATGTCGTTGGGGGGCTTCTCCTGTTGGCCGCCTGCTTGTTGTTCATCCCAAACAACAAGGAAGCTTTTGCACTTCAGACACAAGAAGTACCACCTTTGGACAAGCGCTTGTTGGTGCGCTATCTCTTGCTTTTCCTGCTGTCGCTTGCAGCAGTGTTTGACCTGGTGTCGTACCAGCTTGTCGTAATCATCGTCATCGTCTTCAGTGAGAAGATTCTGCTCAAGGATGTGGACTACTCCTTGCTGCTTACTTTCATAGGCTTCTTCATCTTCGTGGGAAACCTTGGAAGCATTCCTTTTGTGGTTCAAAAACTCCAGTCACTGCTCCATAAACGGGAGTTCCTCGTCTCTCTTGCAGCCAGTCAGTTCATCAGCAACGTACCGGCCACACTTTTGCTCGCCCAATTCACCCACAACGCAACAGAGTTGCTCAAGGGCGTGAATGCAGGAGGCTGCGGCACTTTGATCGCATCCATGGCTTCAGTCATCTCGTTCAAGATCTACGCACACTATGACAGGACCAAGACGCTTCGCTACCTGGCGGTGTTCACGCTCTTCAATCTGCTCTTTGTTCTGTTGTTCCTTCTGATTCATCTTGTATGGTAAGATTTTGCATCTCTCCGATGAGCGGAAGGATGTTGTTTTGCTGGGCGAGCTCAACACTCTTCAGCCCACGCTGGCTGAGATGGGTATAGAGATCGCTGAGCTGCTCGCTGCTGTGCCCGATCGTCATCCTGAGCACATGCTCATCCACAGCCCCTCTCAGAAGTGTGTTGGCCATATGTCTCAAGGAGTGGAAGCTGATGTTTCGTTCCACGATTTCTTCCAGCGTCAACACCTTTGACCGAACCAACTCCTGAATGAAACGTTCACTGAAATAGTGGCTCGATACAAAACCGCCATTGCGCTTGCTCCAAAAGACGAGGAGAAGCGGATTGGAAAACGGGTTCTCACTTGCCAACTGCTGCAGAGCTTTCCCCAGGAAGGTGGGGCAGGGAACCAATCGTGTCTTTTTCCCTTTTGGGACCTTCAATCCTTCCTTATCAGCATAGGCACTGTCGATGGTAATGAGGTCTTCCCCAATTGCCTGGTAACGCAAGGCACGCAACTCACCCGAGCGCATTCCGGTGAGCAATGACAAAAGGCATGCAAGATAGATTCGTTTTTCTGCATGAGCTTTGGCATACTGCATGAAATCTGCAAGTTCCTCCTCACTGAGGATTCCCCGTATTGCATGGAAACTTTTCAAATGCTGGAGACTGAGCATAACCGTAGCGGGTACAAGGCCTCTTCTTTGTGCTTCACGAAGGGCAACCATGACAGCACTCATGCATACGTTCACGGTACTATGGCTTATTGTTTGCTTTTCCACCAAAGAAAGCTGGATCTCTTCCAGAGTTTCCATTGTTACTTTTGAAAGATACAGATTTGGTTTGATGAGAGGAATTACATGGTTCATCACCAGGTTTTTCCTTGTCGCCAGATAGTCTTTTGACAGTGAACCTGGTTCCAGAAGGTTACGTCTACGCACATAGGGGCTGATCTCATACGTGTAGAATTCATCCAGATATTCTCCAAACAGCTGTTCTTGCCGCTTATTGAAGATGATTCCTTCCTCCAAAGCCTTCTGGCAGATACGAATAGCCTCATCCCTACGGCGTATGGGAGAGGTATCAAATATCCCGAGTTGCTTACGCAGCGTCTCCACGCTCTTCTTGTTCGTTCGCTTTCCTGTCTCAGGATTCCTGAAGAGGGCATAGAAATACGTACGTTCATCCCGTTGGATTCTGCAAAGCGTGAAGGGTGCTGGACTGGCCATGGTTCTTCCTTGTGCAATGTATTTGTGCAATCTTTTGTTCATTCTGCGAATTTCTTAGGATAGCAAAAATCAGTTAAAACTTAATAGATTATGCTAGTATAGTACTTTATAAAGTTTTCAATGTCTAGATAATTTTTAACCTGCTTACTTGTTATAAGTAAGTAGGTATAATTTGGATAATTATTTATTTATTGTATAAAATAGTATATACTTTGGATATGCATATATTTTGCAAAAGCTATTTTTCTCTAATATAATATGTTTTTCACTTTATTAATATGTTTTACTATTCTATAATGCTGTTTCGCATATTTTTAATAGTTTTCTTTCTAATTTTCTTTCAATAAAACTAATATTATGCAATTATTAATAAGTATTTTTACTTTTAAAAAATTTTTGAAACTTAATTATTATTGCTTTTTTATTGCATGTTGCATGTATTTGCATTTTTTATTGTATACGTAATTTTTAAATTTGACATTATTTTGTAAATTGTAAAATATACGATAGGTGTTTATGTACTGTTGCCTTGTGACAAAAAAAGTGACCCTATCGAAGGATAGGGCCGTAAGGAAAGAAAAACTCTTGGGTAAGATCAGTACTGAAGCTGCTTCAGCTCTCGCCTCATATCACGATTCATATCACGCTCTTTTACGACAGCACGCTTATCATGCAACTGCTTGCCTCTACAGAGGGATACCTGCACCTTGACCAAGTTGCCTCGCAGATAGATGGAAGTAGGAACCAAGGTAAAACCTTTCTCCTCCACCTTGCGCTTCAGACGTTTGATCTCGCTCTTATGGGCAAGCAGCCTTCGGTTCCTGGAAGGTTCATGATTATTGATGTTGCCGTGGGTGTAGGGTTGGATGGTCAGACCCACCAAGGTCAGGGCGTGATCGGTAACGGTGACATAGCTGTCAGCAAAACTGAATTTGCCGTCCCGTAGTGATTTCACCTCAGTACCAACCAGTGCAATGCCACACTCCAGGTCCTCAATCACTTCATAATTGAAATATGCCTTTCTGTTCTTTTGCAAAGGCTTGAATGTATTCTTGTCTTGTTTCATTTATTCATACCAGGCAATGCGGAAACCTATCTGGTCTGCACATGCATCAGATTCGACTACACCAACGGTGTGAAGGGAGACCGATGCGCTTTCATTCAGGTAGCTTCCACCTTTGACGATCGGTTGTACGGACAAACCGAATCGCTTCAGCAATGTCTCAGACTCCTGTACGGAAAGCAGTCGGGAGAGGGGAATGTAGGGCGAGCTTGTCATCTCCCATACCCCGCCAAGCAGTGCAACCGGACCTTCTTCTGTAGAAGGTGAGGGACTGAGCGAAGAGGAGTATTTCAGATTCGGGTGAGAGAGCGCTGCAAGGGTGTACATGGCTTCGCTGGGAAGGAACACTTGCTTTCCACTCTTCTTGCCCAGCCAATCACAGAAAGCCAGCGCAGCATGGTAGCTGATCTGATACATGGGTTTTGATGTTACAAACACAGGAGAAACGGAAAGTCCCTGCAAATAGTACTCATCCACAAGCTGCTCATCCATCAGCGCCTGACGATTGCTTGCAGCCCACTCTGGGTGCTCTTCCAGAAACAGGGCCCATTGGTATTGCGTTGTTTCCAGCGTTGCCAATGAGAAGGCTTCCGTGCTGACCTCAACCCCAAGCATGGTGGATTCAGGATAGATTGGGAGCACGTCCTTGCCCATGACAAAGGTAGTCGGTGGGTATCGGTAGCCCTCTATTTCCAAATCACCTGCCTTCAGGGTGGTCTTCTCAGCTTTGAAGGGAAGGGAAGAACTTTCCGATCCGATCGACTTGGGCTGGGAATCGTCTGCAAACAGCAGATTGGCAGTCTCGAGCAAGGTCGTCACATCCCCGTCAATGGGAGTCTTGGAATCGATGATGGCACGCTTTGCTTCCTCAAGCATGGTTTCGTTGCTGATATACAACACTGCAAGCTTGACTGTCTCCAGCCTTGTTTGTGCATCCAGTTCCAGTGCCATCATGTCGCTGACAAGATTGGCAAACAGGGGAGGGTACCGGTTCCGGTCATCATAGCTGAGAATGGCGCTCGCCTCCACGATTTGCTCAAGGTTGAAGCGATTGATCGTTGCTTTCTGCTCATCGCTGAGAGAGATGGGTGCTTCAGCCGTCTTCAGTGTTCGGTGGAAAAGCCAGGTGAGAAACACCGGATGATCGACTTCAAGGGTGTAGGTGGCATAGACTTCGCCAGCTTTGACAAGTGATACCTCATAGGTGCCGCTCTTCACGAAGTGCTGGTACTCGGTGGAACCCAGGTAGGTTCCGTCAAGCAGGACACCGCTCTCGGAAAGCGAGCCGGTGAAGGTGACGTATCGACCGCCGTTGCGGATGCCTGGATAGAAGGCTATCAGATAGACAGCCAGCAACAGGGCGAGAACAAGCAGGATAAGGATGTATACACCAGGTCGCATATGCAGCAACTCAGGCAGCTTTACCTCTTCAACCTGAGGCAGATCGATTCGTCGTTTCATATAGCTTACAAGGTATCGACCTGATGTTCACTTGTCAACTCAGACCTATTGTGATAGCGTGCTTGCTATGGAACGATTCTTGAGTTTTCTTGAACATACGACCGTACGCATCCTCACCCATCGCAAGGCTCTGAAAGCCTATGCGGTCGCACATCCGGTGAAAAGAACTTTCGTAGGTGAGCTGAAGGGCTGGGCTGACGCACTGGTCTTTGCTGTTTTCGCCGTACTGCTGATCAACCAATACATTTTTCAGTTCTTTGTCATTCCCACTCCCTCAATGGAATCGACACTCAATGTAGGGGATCGTGTCTTTGTCTCAAAAACCATCTATGGGGTGGAAATCTATCCTGGAGGTCCGAAGATTGCGAGCCGAAACCGGCAAGTGCAGCGTGACGATATCATCACCTTCTACAATCCTGAATATGTAAGCAAGGGACCCTTCTTCGACATCCTCTCACAAATCATCTATATGGGAACCTTCAGCCTAGTGAACATCGACAAGAATGAGGACGGCTCCATTGCAGAAAGACTGTACGTCAAGCGTGCCATCGGGTTCCCAACAGAAGTAATCCGATTTCGTGAAGGCAACGTGGAAGTCCGCCAAGCCGGTTCCGCTGTCTTTACCAAGGAAGAGAAGCAGCGTTCGGATCTCTCCCTGGTTGACGGACCGCACCGAAGCATCGATGCATCAACCTATGAAGGTATCAAAGCCTGGGGAGCCTTGTTCGGGTACCAGGAGAGCAAGGTAAATATGCAGGCAGTCCCCGCGTACCTGAGAAATCAGTATCTCTCAGTGCAGGGCGACAACTATCCTGATGACTACTTCCAGTTTGAAGCCTCAAAATCCCGTACGAAACATTTGTTCAACCCTTCGGACAGTTCAGCCCGCAGTGAATATGCTTTCTACAAACATGGCATCTATGTCCCGCAAGGTCATATACTTCCCTTGGGTGACAACCGCGACAACAGCCGTGACGGTCGGTATTTCGGACCTGTCAAGCAGACCAAGATCAACGGAAGCGTACGTTTCCTCTTCTGGCCGCTGGGAAGGGTCAGGCCGTTGGGAAACGCATAGTGATCAGCCTTCCGTCTGGTGTTCCACTCTCCTTATACCTTCACATTCCCTTCTGCACGACCTGCTGCTCCTATTGTGCCTTCTACTCGGAACCCTATGCTGCATGGAAAGGGTTCCAGGATGCGTACACGGAACGCCTTCTGGCAGAAATCGTCCAATGTACCGCTTCAGAGCGCGTGTATGACACCATTTTCGTCGGAGGAGGAAACCCCGGTTCCCTTTCTCCCGACCAGCTCGCACGCTTGCTCCAAGCTGCCCAACGAAACGGGAAAAGCCGTGAAGTGACCATTGAGATGAATCCAGAAACCTTTGGAGAACACTTCTTCCCGCTCTTTTCACAAGGATTGGTCAACCGCATGTCCATGGGAATCCAAAGCATGGATGACCAGTTGCTCTCGCGACTGGGAAGGAATGCAAGCCGATCTGACAACATCAAGGCACTGAAGCTGGCGCAGCAAGCAAGAAAAGAGTTTGGCATTGAACTGAATTTTGACCTGATGGTCTGTCTTCCGGGACAAACCCTTGAGATGGCGATCAATGACATCCATGAAGTGCTCAGCATTTCAGATGCCAACCACATCAGTCTCTATTGTCTGACGGTAGAGGAGGGGACTGAGCTTGCCCGGCAAGTTGGTATGCATACAGTGCAGGTTCTTGATGAGGATGGCCAGGCAACTATGCTCAAGGGCATTTGGAAAGAGTTGGCCAACCTTGGATTTTCTCATTATGAGGTCTCAAACTTCTGCAAGGAAGAGAAATACTGCCAACACAACCTCAGATATTGGAACCTTTCGTCCTATCTCGGCCTTGGCAGCAGTGCAGCTTCGACGCTTGAAAACGAGCAGGCTTGGTACCATTACACCCAAATACAGGACCTGCGGCAATTTTCCGATTCGGCTCCCTTCTCCGGCTACGAGAAGGAGGAACTCTCGTTGGTGCAAAGCATCGAGGAATACCTGATGATGGCGCTCAGAACCAGATGGGGAATTGACAAGCAACTGTTGCAGGATCGGTACTCGCTCTGCTTCGAAACTGCTTTTGCGAAGATGGTGGAAACACTTGATCCACAATGGTATTTCGATACACAGTATACCTTTTCACTAACAGAAATTGGCTTTCTCCTGCTTGACGAGATACTGCTTCGATTCGTCATGCAGCTTCCAGAACCCCTTGACCGCCATAGTCCGTTATGATAGCTTAAATGGGTTGAGATCATTCACGTATTCTAAAAGTTAAGAGGTTCAATTATGTCCGGCCATAGTAAATGGGCTACTATCAAACACAAGAAGGGTATTGCCGACGCAAAGCGCGGCCAGAAGTTCACGAAGTTGATCAAGGAAATTTCCGTTGCAGCAAAGATGGGGGGATCGGATCCTGAAACCAATGCACGGCTTCGTACTGCTGTACTCAAAGCAAGAGCTGAGAATATGCCCAAGGACAACATTGACAGGGCTATCAAGAAAGGTGCTGGGGAACTTGACAACTCCACCTACTATGAACTCACCTATGAAGGGTATGCACCCGGTGGTGTTGCTCTGATCATTGACACCTTGACCGACAACAAGAACCGTACTGCCAGCGATGTGCGTTCCACCCTGACCAAGAATGGTGGCACACTTGGTGCAAGTGGTTGTGTTTCTTACATGTTCCAGACCAAGGGCATCATTACCTATGATGCAGAAAAATATTCCGAAGAGCAGATTTTTGAAGTCGCATTGGAGAACGGTGCGGATGATGTAACCACGTCCGACGGGGTCATTGAAGTCATCACCACTCCTTCTGACTTTGCCAACGTCCTGGAAGCCATGCAGAACGCAGGGTTTGAACAGGATAGCGCAGAGGTTGAGAAAGTGGCTGACCAGACTGTCGCCCTTGACAGTGAAAAAGCTCGCAAGGTGCTCAAGATCATCGACAAGTTGGAAGAGTTGGACGATGTCCAGCAGGTTTCCTCCAACCTTGAACTTCCTGATGATTTTGAGGATGGCGACGAAGATTAACGCATGCGAATCCTAGGTATTGATCCAGGATACGCACAGACAGGCTGGGGTGTTGTCGAATCCAATGGACAGCAGAACCGGCCTGTTTCTTTTGGTGTCATCAAGACTGGTACGGACCAAAGCGATAGTGACAGGATTCACTACATAGCAACCGCGGTCGGGAAATTGGCCGTGCAATACCAGGTGCAGATGTGTGGCATGGAAGATATCTTCTTCACCAAGAATGTAAGCTCGGCCATTCCGGTGGCAAAGGTAATCGGAGCCTGCATCCACCAGCTTGGCATACAAGAGATACCTGTCCGTCTGTACAGCCCGCCGACCATCAAGACCGTGGTTACCGGGTATGGTGGGGCTGACAAGCATCAGGTGCAGGAAATGGTGCGCATACTTCTGGGTTTTGAGACCATACCAAAACCCGATCATGCTTCGGACGCGTTGGCAGCAGCTCTTTGCCTTGCAGTATATGACTTTTCCCACATGAGGATGAAATTGGTATGATCAATGCAATCATCGGCGACTTGGTCAGTATTCATGAAGGTGAGGTGATCTTGCGTGCAGGACACCTGGAATATAGCCTCAGCGTATCCAATCAGACAGCCAGCAAGCTGAGCAATCTCGTAGGGGAAGCGAAGCAGTCCATCCGGCTGCTCACCGTCCTGGTACACCGGGAAGACAGCATGTCTCTCTTCGGGTTTTTTCAAGCGGAAGAGCGGGAAGCCTTTCTTCAGTTGCAGACTGTCTCTGGAGTGGGGGCGAAACAAGCCATGAAGATCCTCGGGGGAATCAGCGTACGGCATCTTGCTGAGGCCTTGGACAACGGGAATCTGAAACTGCTCTCCTCCATACCGGGAATTGGTCCGAAAACCGCCCAAAAGATGATTCTTGCGTTGCGTAATGTGCTGGTACTCGACGATGACAAGCAAAAGGATACGAGAGAAAGAGTCGGGCAAAAGAACAGCTTGTGGGCAGATATCGTCAATGCCTTGGTGGATATGGGCTACGATAGGAGACGGGTGGAAGAGACAATCCAAGGGCTGAGCCAAGAGATGGCTGAGTCACTGGGCAAAGTCAGTCACCACGATGCTGAGGAGCTGTTGTTCCGCAGTGCCATCAAGATGCTTGGCTAAGGGGTAATGGCAATGGATGAATTGGATGGATTGATGCAAAGTTCGGTCGTCTCTACCTCCTTTCAGGAGGAAGCGGATAGGCAGGAAAATATCCTCAGGCCCAAGCTCCTCAAGGATTTCCAAGGGCAGCAACGCCTGAAGGACAACCTTGCGGTTTTTGTACAGGCTGCTAGGGAACGAAAAGAGAGCTTGGACCATACCTTTCTCATCGGGCCTCCCGGTTTGGGAAAGACTACCCTGGCAAGCATCATTGCCAATGAGATGGGTGCAGAAATCCGGATGACCAGCGCACCAGCCTTGGACAAGCCGAAGGATCTTGCCGGCATTCTGACCAATGTCACCGAAGGTTCCGTATTTTTCATCGATGAAATCCACCGTCTCAAGCCAGCGCTTGAAGAGATGCTCTACATAGCCATGGAAGATTTTGAGATCGATTGGGTCATCGGCCAGGGGCCTGCAGCACGTACCATGCGCATTCCTCTTCCCAGATTCACTCTGGTGGGAGCGACGACCAAAGCAGGATCCGTATCGAGTCCCCTTTCTTCACGCTTCGGGATCACCTGCCATATCGAGTTCTATGATGAGGTGGAACTTTCCTCCATCATCGCCCGTTCTGCACAAATCATGAATATCAATATTGATGAGGAGGCGATCCGCCACCTTGCACGTTGCAGCCGCGGAACTCCGCGTATCGCCAACCGATTGCTGCGCAGGCTCAGGGATTTTGCCTCGGTCATGGGTGACGGGAAGATAACCATTGCAGTCGTTGACCATGGTATGGAGAGACTGGGCATCGACTCCAACGGCCTTGAGACCCAGGATAGGAATATCCTGAGAACCATCATCGAGTTCTATGACGGTGGACCGGTCGGGGCGGAGACGCTGAGTATCAGCGTAGGGGAGGCAATAGAGTCTTTGGAAGACTTCTACGAGCCGTACCTGATCCAGAAGGGGTACCTCAAGCGTACTCCGCGTGGACGAATGACAACAAAAAAAGCGTATGATTTGCTGGGGATTCCCTGCAAGAGGAATATGGATGACAATCAAGGAATTCTCTTTTGACCTTCCCGAGCACCTGATAGCCCAAACTCCCGCGGATAGACGTGGTGAGGATCGGCTGTTGGTTCTCCACAAGCGTGACGGATCTCTGATCGACCAGATGATGACGGACTTTGCTTCCCACCTTGAGGAGGGCAGCATCATTGTCGTAAACAACAGCAAGGTCCGCAAAGCAAGGGTATTTGCCCAGAGCGAAACCGGCGGAAGGGTTGAGTTTCTCTTTTTGGAAGAGAATCTCGACCACAGCTGGAATGCCATGGTAACCAAGACCAAGAAGCAGCATATCGGGAAACGCTACACGTTTTCCAATGCAGATGGCTCCTACTCACGCACTGGATGGATAACTGAAGAACATGAGGATGGCACCCGTTCCATCGCTTTTGAGGAAAGCCTCGACGAGCGTTTCTTCCAGACCTTGGGACATGTTCCGCTTCCCCCCTACATCAAGCGTGAGGACAGTTTCAGCGACGAGACGCGGTATCAGACCATCTACGCCAAGAAAGAGGGTTCGGTTGCAGCTCCCACAGCAGGTCTGCATTTCACCCAGGAAATTCTCTCATCCATCGAGAAGAAAGGGTGCACCATTGTTCCTGTTACCCTGCATGTGGGAGCCGGTACCTTTTTGCCCGTCAGAACCGAAAGGCTGGAAGATCATCACATGCACTTTGAGAAGTATGAGATCACCAGCGAAAGTGCCAACCTGATCAACCAAGCACGGAAAGAGGGCAGGAAGATCGTCGCCACCGGGACAACGAGTGTCCGCACCCTTGAGAGTGCCTATGATGCAGGCTCAGATCAGGTGCTCAGTGGGGAAGGGCGGACGAATCTCTTCATCCGCCCAGGCTATCGTTGGAATGTGGTCGACCAACTGCTGACCAACTTCCACACACCCGAGTCAACCCTGCTGGTGCTTGTATCCACCTTTGCCGGCAAGCAGCATATCGAGCAGGCCTACAAGCATGCCATCGACCATGCCTACCGGTTCTTCAGCTACGGGGATGCAATGTTCATTTGCTGAACAAGACATTCTGGATCTGTGCAGCAATCTCTTCCTTTCCCAAAAGGCCATCGATGCGAACCAGATGGACTTCCTGGGGAAGGGAGCTGAATATTTTCTCGTAGTTCTCTTTCACCCGTTCAAGGAATTCATGCTTTTCAAACAGCTCAGTCTCATTGCCTCGGCCGCTGATCCGTCTCAAGCACTCATCCACCGGTGTATCAATGAAAAAGACATACTCAGGAGCCGGAAACTCATTGAGGCTCGCAATCTTATCATATTCACACTCCACACCCTGATACGCCAGCGATGAGTAGAGATACCGATCACTGATGACCAGCTTTCCTTTCTCAAGATCATGGACCAAGCCATTGACCGGGTTATACAGATGATCTTCCCTGTCTGCCGCATAGAGCATTGCCAAGGCCAGGGGAGTCGTTACCAACTGTTTTTGCAATACCGAACGGACCAGTCGTCCGATCGGCTTGTCCGTAGGTTCAAAGGTAGGACGGCATGGGCGGTCGGATTTGTCACAATACTCAGCCAGGAGTTGCATCTGGGTGGTGGTCCCAGCTCCATCCAATCCCTCGAACACCACAAAATTCGTCAATACTGAAGGCATTTCCTATCTCCTATCGTACCTCCATGGTACGGGAAAAGTGCCATAAGGTAAATCCGTATCATGGGAGGAAAGCGCTCATGATAGCCGATAAAAGAGGTGCCCAAGACAAGCACAATGGGCTATACTGCCAAAAAGGGTTGTTTCAGGTTGAGATTTCATACAACGCTCAAAGACATTGCCGTTTCTGTTCTTGTTCTGCTTTCCTGCGCCGTTCTCTGTTTTTATGGGATGGTGCATCTTGGTATGGGCAACCCGAGCCAGTATTTTGCCACGTATCTTCTTGCAGCACTTGATAAGGGAGGAGCCTACACGCTGACAACCGGAAAAGTTCAGCGCACCTACCTCAAGGAGTTGGTTCTGGTCAATCCACAGATTGAGAGTGCTGACACTACGCTTATCAGTGCCGAGGAAATGCGCATACCTGGCGGCATTCCTTCCTTGCTGGAATCGGTATTGTTTGGACAAAAGGAGGTGGAGATTTCCTTCACCGAACCAACGGTGCATCTTGATGCTCAGATGCTCGGATCACAACAACTGAATGGCAAGGATTCAAAGCTGCGGAGTTTCGCCCAACAGTGGCTGAAAAAGAATACCTTGACACTTACCGGCGAGGGAATGGATGCCGATCTGAACCTGCGCAATCTCTCTCTCGGCCTGCTTGGAACCACGTTCTCGCTTGAAATGGCTCCCGATCGCAATCTCCCTGCCATAGAAGCCACGCTTTCCTCTCTCACCGTAGCGTACCAGGACGGCGAAACCACACTGCATGGGGCGTCTGCCTCCCTGACAGGATCCGGCGAGTTTTCCTTGTCCAGTGCAAGGACGACCGTTGAGTATGATACCATTCACCTTGGCTTCGATTCCATGGTGGGTATCACCAGCATCGACAACTTTGATCTGGCCAACCAGAATCTTGGCATCTCCTTATCCCTCGTACAGTTGGATGCAAACTTTTCATCGTATGCGGTACGCATCCCTACCTTGAGCGCATCGCTTTCCCTTATGAATGGGAAGATGGGGGAGGCGAATGTATCCTTTGACCAGCTTGACGCCAAGGAAGGGCGTTTTGCTCTCATGGTCCCCACCACCACCCTCAGCGCGCGCTGGCAGGATGGCAACCCCTCCTTTGCGTTGGTAACCAGAGCCGGGCATCCCCTGGAATTCTCCTATGGCGGTACAGCCAAAACCCAGATGCGCGATCTTGTCGCAAATGTATGGTATCAGGATTCTGAGCAGGTTCGTGGCCAACTATCCTTGGGATCCATCACGTTTATGCAAGAGGATCTCGAGGCCATGGTGGAAGGGGTCATCTTTGAAGGGGATGCTATCCTGCAGAAGGGAAAGCTATCATCGGTTGAGGCATCCCTCCGTGCAGATGGACAACTGCAGCTGGACAGTGAGCAGATCAATCTTGCCTCAAACCTTGAAGCGCTCGTCTCCTATCAGGTTGACACCGCATCCCTGTCTCTCTCGGTCCTGCTGCCGGATCTTGCCTCCTCATTCACCACGAAGCCGATCTCCTCCCGTTTCAGTTATCAGCAAAACAAGGAAGGGAGTCAATTGCAAGCGGAATTGGCATACCTGTCACAACTCTCCTTCCGAGCAATCTATGATATTCCGCAAACGGGGGAGGGCAGTCTGTACGTCTCTTCACGTTTTGATGGATTTACTCTCTCCATGTTGTCTCCTTTGTTCAGTCGCTATGCACCATTTCTCCAACCCTATTACCAGGACAGCACCAAACTGATCGGAAACCTCTCGTTCCAATCTACCAGCGGGGGTGGTTCCGTGCTTCCTTTCGATGGAAGAGCTGCCATTGACCTGGCCTTGCTCTCTGCCAAGGTCGGCAAACTGGAAGTTGATGCAGGCTTCACCTTCCTCTCCGACATCAAGGCCGATGCAGTGCTGGTGGAGGCAATGACCCTTGCTGTCAATGACTATCGTCTGGTGTTCTCCGGCCAAACTGAGTTGAATCACTGGCTTCCCAGAGGAAGACTTGAACTGTATCGGGTCGAGGATGGACAGCTTTTGGGTTCCACCACCTTCTTCGACCAGCCTCCGGCCAGCTATCGATTCCAGGCAAGCACTCCCTTGGAGCCCAGCTTCCAGATAGAGGGGGTCATCAGCAGAGCATCCAGGGAGTTGCTCAACGCAGAAGGGAGCATCACCCTGTTCTCTTCGCTCTATCCATTCTCCCTTTCGTTCAATACATCCAATCTCCAGTTCATCCTCACCCAGGAAGATCGCCTCAGATTGGCAGGGAATCTGGCGCCCCCGATTTCAGCCACACTCTCCGCCAATGGATTTGCACTTCCCAATCGTGGTTTCTTTGCCAACGCCAAGCTCTCAGGAAATCTTGATTTTGACTTCTTCTCACTTCTTGATTTTTCGGTGGAGAGTGATGCCTTGCAACTCTCTGACGTCTCATTCCAAGGTCGTACCTACACGTTGGAAACACCCGTGAAGGCAACCAACAACTCTCTGCTCATGGAGGATATGCTCCTGATGGACGGGGACAAGACCTTTCTCAGCAGACTCTCCTACACAGGAAGCGATTTTGTATCACTCTATGCCACCTCACTGTTCACACCCTTCGATGCTTCTTTTGTCCTGAAAGCTGAGGAAGAGGAAAAAATCGCCCTTGCCCTGATGGGTTCGCCCGATCGCTTGTCTGGCACAGCCGCGCTGAGTGCATTGCCCCTTGATCGCTTTGTGCCTGCTTCCAGCGAACTCCTCATTGACCTTACTGCCTTGGGTTACACCGATAGGAAAACCCAATTGGGTTTGGATGGGATGATCACCCTCACCCAAGGCGAGGCTTCCTTTGTTTCCAAATTCAGTGCAGACCCTCAGCAACTTAGGTTCTTCTCCTCACGCTTCAGTCAGCCGGACTTCACCTACACAGGTGATGCATTGCAGATACGCCAAGGAGAAGCGACTTCAACAGGAACCTTCGAACACATCCGGCATCTCTCGTATCAGGATCAGCTCTCAACATTGGGTTACGAGTTGGCCATTGACTTGGGAACCATGCAAAGCATCTTCGAGTTGCCCAAATCCCTGGAACCCATTCTTGCAGGACAGATGCAAGCCAAGCTCTCTGTACATGACATCCAGATCTACGGGGAGAAAGGATTCAGCGATGGATCCTATGAGGTGAATCTTGCTGACTCCGTGATCAGGGTGGAAGGGGAGCATCTGGATCTGGACTACAATCTTGCCTCGCAATCATTGGATGTACTGCTCAGGCCCTCCTTCGGCATAGGCTTTGCCGCAAAGGGCTCCTTGGCTCCGGATGATTTCGGCCTGTCCATCTCATCCATCCATTTCCCGCTAGCCTTGATCAATCGCACGTTCCTCAAACCCATCTTCAAATTCCTGGATGGAACCGTCAATGGGGAGCTCATGGTCGGAGGGAGTGCTGAAGCAATCCGACTGTATGGGCAACTGTCCGTCGATTCGTCAAGGATGGAGTTGTTCTGGCTTCCCCAGGACATCATCACAATAAAGAACATGACCGTGACCTTGGATGGGAATCGTGGGGTGAGTCCCCGTGTTCCCTTCTTCTCCACCAACAAGGTCACCGGAAAAACGGTGCAGGGATTTGGGAAGGTGGGCGCCTCCTTCGATGGCCTTCGCCTGGAGAATTATGAGATCCATGCAGAGAGTGGGGATGAAATGCTCTTTGTCTGGATTCCGATGCAAGGCTTTGATGCCGATATCCGCACCTATGCTGGCGGAACGTTCAATCTCTTCGGCATAGGGTTCGAGACGTGGCTTGATGGTCAGGTTGTCATCCAGGACACAACCATGAGCCTTGGGATCAAGGATCTCCCGTTCTGGTATGTTGCAAATAATCTTACGACCACCGATTTTGATCTGGTGACCGGAAAGAATGTAACCTTCTTCTATCCCAATACCCCGAACCCCTTCATCAAGGCAACCATCACCGAGAACCAGAAGATCTCGTTCGCGTACGACCATATCACCGATGCATTCCAGATTGACGGAAATTTCAGTTTCCGCAGTGGGGAAATCTACTATTTCCAGAAGAACTTCTTCATTACCGAAGGATCTCTCTCGCTGCACACCGATGCGCTCAGCGGCCAAAGCCAGATTCAGCCCATCATCAACCTGCGCGCAAAACTGACGGATTTTGATACCGAGGGAAATCGTGTGGACATCTTCCTTGTACTGCGCGAATCCAGCCTTACCAATCTGAATCCCCAATTCGAGTCCATCCCCTCCAAGGATGTCAATGAGATCCTGGAAATCCTAGGCCAGTCGATCCTCCCCACTGGTGCCTATGGCCAGGTGAACCTGTACAGCGTGGCAAGCTTGGCTGCAGCTGCCACCGATGTAGCTGAGCGCCTCGGCTACCTGGATGCATCCCAGACAACCCAGCTTACCGAATCCATCCGCATCTCCCTGGGCTTGGACATGTTCAGCCTGCGAAGCAACATCCTGCAAAACATCCTCTTTGATGCACTGCCGGGAAATACCTTGGGAGGCGTGCTCAGTCCACTGGCCAGATATCTGAACAATACCTCCATATTCATGGGCAAATACGTAGGAAGGCAGTTCTTCCTGCAAGCTCTGCTCCATCTCAGTGCCATGGATCGTTCCAAGGTCCAGCGTTCATTCCTCTCGCCAGACCTCTCCCTGGATCTGGAGCTTTCCCTTGACTGGATGAATCCGCTGGGAACAATCTCATTCTTTACCCAACCGAACGAGTTGTCGTTCACCAATATTTTGGATACCATTGGTTTTAGTGTAACCAAACGAATTGTTTTGCGTTAAACAGGTTTATAGGAGACATCATGGATAAGCGTCTAGTCCGAGCATTTGCATGCATCACCCTGATACTTTTTTTCTCTCTCTCAGTTCTCTCTGCCGCTGACTCCGATCCTTGGTACCTGGGAAAACGCATCGCTTCCTTTACCAATTCCGGACTGCAAAATGTCCCTGAAAATACCGTGCTTGACATTCAGTTCAAGTATGTGGGAAAGAATTTTACCGATGAATTGTTCAATGAGCTGCAAGGCGAATTGTATGGTTTGGAATATTTCTCCTACTTTCTTGCAGAGGCCCAGCGCACTGGGGAAGGCGGCAATGACTTACAGATAGCGATGAGCTTCTATGAGTTGCCGTATGTGGAAAGCATTACCGTTGCCGGCAACGAAGGGATCAAGCTCAAGGACATCACGGAAAAACTGACAGCCAAAGAAGGGACGTTCCTGGATGACCAGAACATCGAGCTTTCCAAGATGGCTGTCATCGAGCTGTACAAGGAGAAGGGGTATGCCGATGCGTCCATAGAGAGCGCATATACGGTGGATGAGGCGAAAAACAGCACCATCATCTCCTATGCCATCACCGAAGGTCAGCAGAAGAGGATAGGGGAGATTCTTTTTGAAGGAAATCAGAACCTGGGTTCCGACGTTCTGGTCAAGCAACTCGAATCAAAACCGGTGAGTTACTTCAATTCCGGCTACTACAATCCGCTTACCATTGATACCGACAAGCAGAAGCTGCTTGACTTCTACCAGAGCCGTGGGTATGTTGATGCGCAGGTTACGGATGTCAGAACCGAGGATATCAGCACAGAGGACGACAAGTTTGCAAGACAACGGGTGGTGTTCTCCCTTGAGGAAGGCCAGCAGTGGTTCTTTGGGGGGATAGAGGTGGAAGGCAATACGGTTTTCACCGATGAGCAGTTCCAGAACCTCATTTCCATGAAAGTGGGTTCCGTGCTTGATGTGTCCCGTGTACAGAAGGAAATCACCGCTGTCACCGATCTCTACTGGAACAACGGCTACATCTTCAACCTGATCAGCACCGACATGATTCGCGATGAGGAAACGAAGAGCATCACCTATGTCCTGAATGTGCAGGAGAATCAGCAGGCAGTCATCGAAGATATCAGGATCGAGGGTCTTACCAAGACCAAGAGTTATGTTTTTGAACGCGAGCTCACCTTCGCAAAGGGTGATATTTTCTCCAAGGAAAAACTGATTCGCAGTGCCCAGAACATCTACAACACCCTGATCGTCACCGATGTACAGTTCGATATCCTCAACGGAACCGAGGAAGGGAAGGTCATTCCTGTCTTCACCGTGGTGGAGGGGAACCAGATGGACATCCAGTTCGGTGCCACGTTCGGTGGCAACGTCGATGGATTCCCTGTTTCCGGTTTCCTGCAGTGGTCTGACAAGAATCTGGGAGGCACCGGCAAGGATCTTGCCATCGCCACCAATCTCAGCCCCGATACCCAGACCTTCTCCGTCTCCTTCACTGATGGCTGGTTCAAGGACCGCAGGTGGTCAAATGGCTTTACCTTCACCTTCGAACGCAGCGTAAAGGATTCCACCTTGCAGCGAGGCACCGGAAGTGATTACTACACCGGCCACGATGCGGAAAATCTTGCAGACAATCCGTATCCGTACGGCTACGAGAGCTATGCAAGCTATCTTGCTGCCGACCAGGCACTTCCTTCCAGCCGGTATCTCATGACCTATACCTACTACCGGCTTTCGCTCGGCTACAACACAGGCTATACGTTCATGTTCCGGCCAGGTTCCCTGATCGTAGGCGCGGGTGCGACGGTTGGACTGAACTACGCAGATTATGACAAGAACCTCTATGATCCGTACGAGAAACTCATTCAGCGCTATGGCAGCGATTGGCAGTTCAGCAACCGTATCAATCTCTCCTTTGCCTGGGATGGAAGGGACCGGATCCAGAACACCAGCAGGGGTTACTACCTCAGCCAAGGCTTCACCTATGCCGGCGGTATTCTCTTCGGTCTTTCCAACTACATCAAGACCAGCACGAGTGCCAGTGCCTATACGACGCTCTTCACCTTCGATCTCGATGAGAAACCTGCGAATGTGGTGCTGGGCGTCACGTCCAGCATCAGTGCGATGCTGAAGCAGTACTATTACAACCAGGATGAAGATGCCTGGGGCTGGTACGATGCCAAGATGGGGGCAACCCGCTATGAGATGCTCTACATCGATGGCATGAACACCGCCCGTGGTTTCAACGTTGTCTTCGACCAAGCGCTCCTGTGGGACAACCAGGTGGCCATCACCTGGCCCTTGGCACACAATGTCTTGTCTGCAGAAATCTATGGCAGTGCCACAGCAGTAAGCCCTGTCCTTGATGGGCTTACCATGAGCGACTTGTCCTGGTACTACTCCATGGGTGCAGGGATAAAGCTGAAGGTTCCAGGCTTCCCCTTGGGACTCTATCTGGTCAAGAATGCCAGCTACATCGACAATACCTTTGCCTGGGATGGCGGTACCATCTTCAAGGGCAGCAGCGATGACAGCGGTCTGAAGCTGGTGCTTGCCATTACGACAACCTTGTATTGAGTATGGCTGAAGAAGAAAAATTGACCCCCATGATGGTTCAGTACCGTCAGATCAAGGAACAGAACCCGGATAGTGTTCTGTTCTTTCGTCTTGGTGACTTCTATGAGATGTTTGAAGGGGATGCAGTTGAGGTGTCCCGCATCCTCAATCTCACCCTTACCAAGCGAAACAACCAGAAGATGTGTGGTATTCCTTACCATGCTGCAAAGACCTACATCAAACGCTTGCTTGATGCAGGCAAGAAGATTGCCATTTGCGAGCAGACCGAACTGAGCGAGGGAGGCAAGCAACTGGCCAAGCGGGAAGTGGTGCAGGTAGTCACACCGGCAACCGTGGTTGAGGATGATTTCCTCCAATCCGATCGTGACAACTACGTACTCTCCATCTCCTTCCAAAAACAAGGCCTCAGTGTGAGCTATGCCGATATCACCAGCGGTACCTTCCTTTTGCGTTTTGTTGGCAAGGATGACCGCTTTATGCATCTGCTCAGTGTGCTTGAGCAGGTTGGTCCGAGAGAGATTCTGGTCAATGAGGATGATTACTTCCTGTATCAGGATTTCCAGGCTTTGATAGACTCCTCTTCCTGCATGGTGACCAAGTTGCCGCCCTGGCGATTCCGCATCAAGGATGCCTATCCGCTGATGTGTGAGCAGGTAGGTTCCGCGAGTCTGAAAGCCTTTGGGCTGGATGAGCAGGATGTGAGGCTCAGCAGTGCCGGAGCCTTGCTTTGGTACCTCAAAGAGACAGCGAAAACCAGTCTCAGGCAGATAGAGTCCTTTCAAGTGGTCAGTGAGGAGCATCTGCTGAGCATTGATGAGGCAAGCAGGAAAAGCCTCGAGCTCTTGGTCAATCTGCACGACGGCAGTGAAAAATATTCGCTTTTCTCCTCCATCGATGCAAACCTTACCAGCATGGGCAAACGCAAGCTGAAGAACTGGATCGCAAACGCCCTCACCGATGTTGACCAGATCCTTGGCCGGCAGCACTGGGTCACCCTCTTGTATGAGGACCGGGACGAATTGGGTAGGGTGCGTTCACACCTCAAGCAGGTGCTGGATATCCAGCGTCTTACTTCCCGACTGGCAATGGGACGTCATATGAGCAAGGATCTTGTCGGCATTGCCCAGACCATTGTTGCCTTCTTTACGCTCTTTGACGTACGGTATCAGCAACTTTTGCCCGCCGAGCTCAATCAGGATGCACTTCAGGCGCTTGTCTCGCTTGCCCAACGGATCAATGACGCGCTGAACAGTGAATGGCAGGGTGCCTTTGAGGAAGGAAAAGTCATCAGAACCGGATATGACGCGGAATTGGATGAGCTTCGGTCAATCAAGGGCGGCGGGAAGCAACTGCTGGATTCCTATTTGGACCAGGTGCGTCAGGAGACGGGAATCAGCACACTCAAGCTCTCCCAGAACAAGATCCTTGGTCATTATCTGGAAGTCTCGAAAGCACAAGCAGACAAGGTTCCCCCTTCTTTCTATCGGAAGCAGACACTGGTCAATGCAGAGCGCTTCACCAGCGATACCCTGCTGGAGTACGAACAGAAAATTCTCAAAAGCGCCTTCGAGGCGGAAAAACGGGAACGGGCGGTCTATGAAAGCATTGTTGAGCAGACGAAGCAGCTTCAGGCGGAACTGCTGTGCATCAGCACCTTTCTCAGTGATCTGGACTGCCTGCAGGGTCTTGCAAGTGTTGCCATCACCCACCAATACACCAAACCGGTTTTCACCGACGAGGATGTCCTCTTTGTGGAGGAAGCCAGACACCCGGTGGTTGAACAGCATATGGATGTCGGTGAGTTTGTGGCCAATGACCTCTCCATCGGCAGCAGCGGCAAACGTTTTTGCCTGATCACCGGCCCAAACATGGCGGGCAAGTCGACATTCCTCAGGCAAACCGCCCTGATCGTACTTCTGGCACAGATAGGCAGTTATGTGCCTGCCCGATCGGCACGCCTGGGAATCGTGGACAGGCTCTATTGCAGGGTTGGGTCTTCTGACAACCTTGCCCGTGGGGAGTCCACCTTCCTGGTTGAGATGCAGGAAGCAGCCCACATCCTGCGTACGGCAAGCAGACGTTCCTTGGTTATTGTCGATGAGCTGGGAAGGGGAACCAGCACACAGGACGGCATGTCCATTGCTTATGCTGTGATGCAGCAGCTCATGAAAATCGGGAGCAAGACACTGTTTGCAACCCACTATCATGAGCTTGCACGAATCGATACCACCGACCTGCAGTTGCTGACTCTCCAGGTCACTGAGATGGGGAGTGAGATACACTTCCTTCGTAAGGTCATGGAAGGAATTGCAAACAGTTCCTATGGTCTGAACGTTGCCAAAATGGCTGGTGTCGGCAGGGAAGTGCTGAAACAGGCAAGGAATTTCCAGAAGCAACACTTTGCCGATTACGACCTGCAGAACCTGCAGCCTGACCTTTTCAGTGCTGTGGAGGATGAGAGCGGAGTCTACTCCACGATATCCGAACAGGAAGAGGAAGTACTCGATCTCTTGCAATCCTTCAGTCTCGACCAATCCTCACCGGTGGAAGCCTTGTTGTTCCTGAAGAAACTCCAGGAGAAATTGCAAGCAACCTAACCAGCCTCACCTCTTATCCAGTATGTGGTGTGCCAATTGCAAAAAACCCTGTGATACACGTCTATGCAGCGACTGCAAGGCTGCCCTGGCTGGGATATCCTTCGACCAGTGCTATGAACTGCGTTGTGAGGTGTGCGGGAACCCCATCATGGACCATTGCTATCCTTGTCCCTGGTGTACGGAAGACCTGCTCTCCTATGGTCCCTATGAAGGGGTGTTGGCTTCCTTGGTGTTGCGATACAAAAGTGGAGGAGAACTGTTTCTGGCCTTCTTGCTCGCCGATTTGTTCCAGCACATGATTGTATTCGACGACTCTTCCGTTCTTGTTCCGATACCGGCCTCCTTGGAAGGAAAGCGAAGAAGGGGCTTTGATCAGATGCTTCTGGTTGCGCGTATCCTGTCTGCGAGAACCGGCGCTCATGTCGTGAGACTCTTTACCCACCACACAAAAGGGCGTCATGCACTGCTTTCCAAGAAGGCAAGATTGGTCAAAGCACCACTTCGTGAGAAAAGGGGGGTAAAGCCCAAGGACAGGGGATATCTTGGTGAATGCAAGCACGTGTATGTATTGGATGACATCCACACCACGGGAGCAACCTGTGCCTTCGCAAAGGCTCATCTTGAGCAAACATACCATGCATCAGTGAAGATAGTGGTG
>RZYT01000012.1 GCA_009930195.1 Spirochaetia bacterium
CTCCATCCATGCAAGCAAGCGATCATCCACCCTGCCCTGCCCGGCCAGCTTGCCACCTTCGTCAAACCGCTGCTTCCCCCCTGTCTCCTTGAAGACCAAGGCATCGAGTACCATGTTCCCCATACCGGTATCGAAGGCAATCACCTCCTCGAGGTTTGCAGAAGGGGGAAGGATAGTAAGGTTTGCAATGCCTCCCACGTTCAGCAATCCGATGCACGCCCCTTCCTGCCGGTACAAGAGATACTCGGTGAAGGGAACCAGAGGAGCACCCTGGCCCCCTGCAGCAAGGTCCCGGGGACGGAAATCACTGATGACCGGGCAAGGGAATTGCTCGCTGAGAAAGCAACTCTGCCCAAGCTGGAGCGTCGAGCGCACGGAATGACCCAGGTAGTCCACAGGATTGGGAAGATGATGGAACGTATGCCCGTGCGTACCGATCAAGCCGATGCGTGATGGTTCCACCCCGGCTTGTGCACAGACGGCAAGTGCTGCCTCGGAAAAGAGGGACCCGAGCAGCCCATCCATGAGGCAAAGCTCGCGGCTTCCCCCTTCACTCCCCTTGGCAAGCACCAAAAGCCGGTCCCGTACCGCATCCTCATAGGCGACGGTAAGAAACCCCAGTTCCTCAACCTGCAGGGAAGTATCATCTTCTGTGATGCGCACCAGGGATGCATCGATGCCGTCGCAACTGGTGCCGCTCATCAGCCCGATGGCCAGCGTGCTTCTCTTCATGCCTGCGAACCCAGGAAATCACGATAGATGCCCGGAGTCGACCCTTCTATCAGGATGGCATCGACACACTTCTCGTAGAATCCCACCGGGCCGACCCCGCCGATGATGGCATAGGCGTAACCCTCGTCACGAAGGGCTTCAAGACTGCGCAACAGCAGGGCCTTTCCGATACCAAGCCCCTGCTTGCTGTCCAGCACGCGGGTAGGACCGAAGAAATCGGGGGCTGTTGCATTGTAGCACGCGTAGCCGATGATCTCTTTCCCTTCGGTAGCAAGAAAAAGGGAGATGGGATGGGAACCGAAACAGACATCGGCTTCCCCTCGCGCTGCAACCGAGGAGTGCTCTGCAATCCAGTTGAGCACCCGTTCCTTGTCAGGTGCCATTGCACGTCGGATCTGGATGCCTTGTTCGGCGAGCGCATCGACAGCAGGGCTGCTTGATCTGAGATTGTAGAGCTTGACCAACATGTCCGGCATTTCACGCTTCTCCTTGTTCGGGAAGCACCACAGGAAGCACCCCCGTCATTTCGGCTTTGCCTGCCAGCACCTGGGCGAGGGCATGCACTACCGATTCGGTGTACGCATACGCTGCAATGCTGCGCACCCTGCTATCCAACAGGCCCAGGTCATACGGGTTGCGCAGTGCAACACAGAGGGTGGGAAGCTTCTGTGCAAGACGGTTGGCCAATGCGAGCTGTCCGGTATGCAGATGGCCGTTGTACGTACCCACCACCACCGAGGAATACCCCGCAACGAGTTTGCACAGGCCCTCGATCTCTTCCTCGCTGGGGTCATCCTTTGTGGTGATGCCATCACAAGAGAGCAAGGCAGCGAGCGAGGAAGCAAAGGTGAGGATCTCTTCGTCATTGGACACGTTGGTGGCCCTGAAAGGCCGCGGGCCAAGCACCAATGGCTTACTTCCCAAGCTGAATGGGGCATCATTGACCAACGTCAGGCTTTTCTGATGCAGCAGGGCATTGCTTTTGCTGTGGTTCCCACAAGCAACCACCGAAAGAGGAGGTATCTCCTGCTCGGAAAGCATGATTTTGGCCTGCAAGATCCGCTGGGTCGATTCGGCAAAGGAAGCGGCATCCAAACGCCCCTCAAGCAAGGCTTCTTCCACAAGCTCAACTGCCTTGCAAGCCAACTCCACATGGTGGCTGATGCAGACCACATCCACACCGGCCTGCAATGCCGCCAGGCTTGCTTCCACTGTCCCATAATGGTTTGCAATGGCCTGCATCTCCATGCAATCGGTAAAGACAAGACCTTTGAACCCATACTCCGAGCGAAGCAAGTCGGTCATGATGGTCCTGCTCAACGTTGCAGGAACGGGTTCAGGTTCAAGCGCGGGGAAAAGAATGTGACTGCTCATGATACCCTGCACCCCGGCGGTGATGGCTTTTCGGAAAGGCTCAAGATGGATGGCAAGCTGCTCCTCCCCACCCTCCACAACCGGAAGAGCGACATGACTGTCGAGGTGGGTGTCCCCATGACCGGGAAAATGTTTTCCCACTGCCATCACCCCACCTTCCTGCAAGCCTTCGATCATGGCGAGGCCGAATCGTGTCACCTGTTTGGGATCATCCGAAAAGCTTCGCACCCCGATCACCGGATTGTCAGGATTGCTGTTCACATCCAGTGAAGGAGCAAAGTCCACATTCACCCCGAGAGCCCTGAGTTCGGTTGCCGTCAACAATCCCGCTCGGTGGGCGAGACGCTCATCATCTGTGGCGGCAAGGGCCATGGCAGAGGGGACATTGGTGCAGTCTTTGGAAAGACGGGTGACCATGCCACCTTCCTGGTCGATGGTGATCAGCGCATCGTGGCCGCATTCCGACCGCACCAGTTCCTGAATCTCCTGACACAGGGTATGAAGTTGGGTCTTACTCTCAATATTCCTTGCAAACAGGATGATGTTCCCGATCTTATGGCGCTTCACCGCATCGATGAAGGATTGTTCCAAAACCGGACCGTCAAACCCACAGACAAAATGCTGTCCTATCTGTTGTCGAAGCAACGTTCGCTCGTCTTCATGCATATCGTTCATAGCTCCTCTTGATGTATTCGAAAGTGCGCGCCTCTTCTTCGATGCGTTCCAGCGTTGCAGACAGGTTTGCCCTGGCTATCGCTTGTTCTGAGAACCCTGCAAGCCGCGTAAATGAGGCATTGAATGAAAGATGTTCAGGATACAGGTCCCACAGGAGGGAGAGTACCGACAAGGCAGTACTGAAAGGCCTGAAATACCCACTGTCGATGACATGGGCATACAAACCGTGACACGCTTGCCCTTGGAATTTGCCGGTAGAGGGAACAAAGGTGATGGGGGTGAACCGAACTCCGGCAAGATTGAGTTTTCCTACCTCCAAGGAGAGTTGATATGCATCGATGAAAGGAGCTCCGAAGAGCTCGAACGGGGCACTGGTTCCCCGTCCCTCGCTGAGATTCGTCCCTTCCAGCAAGCAAAAGCCTGCATAGAGCTCAATGGCACTGCAATGGGCTATGGCAGGACTGGTCATGATCCAAGGCCGTTTCAGGTCCTCCCATCGCTGGGTGCGTCTCCACCCCTGCAGGGGAACAACCTGAAGGTCGCACCCAATCGCTCGTTCCCCGTTCAGAAAGAGAGCCAGTTCCCCGATGGTCAGCCCATAGCGTACTGCCAGTCCTGCAAGACCAACAAAACTGGCATGCTCTGCATCGAGGATGAGACCTTCCACCACAATACCTCCCAAGGGATTCGGACGGTCCAATACCAAGAGGGGTACGCCCCCATGCATCAGCTGTTCCAGTGTCGCCGTGTAAGTGTAAAAGCGAAGGCCCACATCCTGCATGTCAAATACCAGCAAGTCGATATCAGCAAACAAGGAGGGATCGAGACGGGTGTGCTCTCCCTGATAGAGACTGCGGATGGGTATCTGGGTATGAGGATCCCGGCTCTCGGGTATCATTTTCCCGGCTTGGGCTGACCCATCCAAGCCGTGCTCAGGCGCGTAGAGCACCCGCAGGTCATAGTGATCATGCAAACAGAGAACGGAAGATTTGTATCTGCTGTCAAAGCTGCTGGAGTTGGTCACCAAACCCAGCCGCTTTCCCCGCAGAAGCGATGCATGGGGTTCCTTCAGTATCTGGTCAAGACCGATTTCCATGGAATCCTCCCCTTTCTGTATCCTAGTCCAACTGGCTGCACAGAACAAGCATGAGTAAGGATAAGAATAGCATATTGGAAATTATTTTCAATATTATCTTTAATATACTGAAAACTATTGTTGTCCATCCCCTGCTTTCCGTGTATACTGCTTCTGTTATGGAAAGCATTCTGGAAACGGAACAACGAAATCCCCTCTCCTACCGCATCGACTCCAAGTCCACCTTGGAGATTCTCTCCATCATCAACGAGGAAGACAAGAAAGTGCCCTTCGTGGTGGCGAGTGCCATGCCCTCGATCGCTGTGGTGGTGGATGATGTGGTTGAGGCCTTCCGAAACGGAGGCAGGCTCTTCTATATCGGGGCGGGTACGAGCGGAAGGCTCGGTGTTCTTGATGCCTCTGAGTGTCCTCCCACCTATGGGGTGGAACCGGAAATGGTACAAGGTATCATTGCCGGTGGGCAGAAAGCCCTTACCACCAGTGTCGAGTGGGCTGAGGATGACGGGCAGGCAGGGGTTGAGAGGCTCAAGCAAGTCTCCTTCACCTCCCAGGATGTTCTGATCGGTATCACCGCAAGCGGGGGAGCCCCCTTTGTGGTGGAAGCCATGCGGTATGCACTTGGCCTTGGCTCGAAGGTAGGGGCGATCAGCTGCAACAGGACAACGGCCGTTTTTGACCTGCTGGACGAACAGCACCGCATCTTTGTTCCGGTGGGACCTGAGATTGTCACCGGCTCCACCAGGATGAAGGCAGGCACTGCCCAGAAGCTGGTGCTGAACATGATCACCACCACTGCCATGATCAGGATCGGAAAAGTCTTCAACAACCTGATGGTTGACCTTCGTCCCGTCAATGCCAAGCTCATCCAACGCAGTCACCGTCTCATAACCGAGGTGACCGGGTGTGATGAGAGCGAGAGCAAGCGCCTGTTTGAAGCGGCAGGAAACAACACCAAGCTGGCCATCACCATGGGTCTCTTGCACGTTTCGGTCGAACAAGCCACCGAGTTGCTTGAACAGAACGGGCAAAGCATCTCACGGGTATTGAATCTGATGGAATCAGGGGCGGTTGCCGGCAGCTGACCCGCAATGTTTCGAATTCACCTTACCTGCTCACCGCTTTCCATGTCGCATTGATGAAAGCATCGGCATCGCTGCGCCGGGCAATGAGACAACTGTACAGGATATCGACCACCACCAGCTGGCTGAGCCGGCTTAGGGAAGCCCCTTGGCGATAAAGCGCCTCGCTGTCCGGAACGGCGAGCACCTGATCGCTGATTTTCGTAAGGGAATTGCCCCCAACCCGGGTGATGGCTATGACTGTAGCTCCCGATTGCTTTGCCTTCTGGGCTACCGTGAGCATGCTGCGCGTCTCTCCCGAGTAGGAAAAGACAAGACAGACACTCTTCTCATCAAGAGAACAGGCATTGACAATCTGCAAATCCTGTTCCGAGGGAAACGAAGCATACATGCCAAGCCTTCCCAATTTCTGATAGAGGTCCATTGCAGCCAAGGCAGAGGCTCCGATACCAGCCAAGAGAATCTTATGGGCCCCGTTGAGTGCATCAAGCGTCTTGTCCAACGACTTGGTGGAAAGGACACTCACCACCTTGTTGATGTTCTCACAGACTGCCTGCACCATCATGGAAGCAATCTGCTGGGAATTCTGCGCTTGCTTGACATCAAAAAGATACGGGCCATCGCTGACAGGGCTCTTCCCATAGACTTCCTTGGCCAAGGAGAGCTTGAGCTCAGCATATCCATCAAACTGCAGGCGCTTGCACAGCCGCACCACAGCAGCGGCACTGCTCCCCGCCTTCTCAGCCAAGTCGGTGATGCTCATCGAGACAGCATCCTGCGGATGCTCCAGAATATAGGAGGCTACCTTTGCTTCCGAGGGAGCAAGGTGCCTGAGTGCCTGGTTGAGGAGAATAGTGCAACCTTCCATAGCACAGAGCATAGCATAGCAGCTCTTCTTCCAAAAGCTTTCTCTGGTTTTTTTCCCACCGGTATCCCATACTTAGGCCATGGACGGAATATACCTCGGAATGGATGGAGGGGGCACGCGTTGCCGCCTTGCAGTTTGGGATGCAGACAAGAAACTTCTCTATGAGGATACAGGAGAGAGTTCCAATCCCTATGCGGTAGGGCTGCCTGAGGCACAGGATCATGTAAAACGGATTCTTGAGCCGTGCCTGAACCATAAGGAGGTGGCACACAAACCAATCCTAGGCTTCTGCTTCGGCAGCGCCGGGCTGGGGAGGAAGGAAGAACACCAACGATGGGAACAGTTCTTTGCCCGGGAGTTCCCTTCCCTCGCCCCACGGCTTCTGGTCAGTGATGCAACCCTCCTTCTGGTGGGCAGTCATCTTCAACCAACCGGCTTGTGCCTGATCTGCGGTACCGGTTCGATCTGCCTGGGGCGCAACGAGGCTGGCGTTGAGGTACGCAGCGGAGGATTGGGCATTGCCCTAGGGGATGAGGGATCGGGGTGGTGGATCGCCCACGAGGCGATCAAGCGGTGCTACCGCAGCAGCGAAGGAAGGGACTTGCAGACAACCATGACAGCATCCCTGCTCACCTTCTACGGCTTCTCATCACTTGCCGAAGGCATTCCCTACTTCAACGACCGCAGCCGTACCAAGGCAGAGATTGCAGCCTTTGCCTCTGAAGTGGGGCATGCTGCAGCACAAGGCGATGATCTGGCTCTGAGCATCTACGCAGAAGCAGCTGATGAGCTTGCTGCTTTGGTCGGTTCGGCGCAGCACAGGCTTCCAGACCCCTATCCCAAACGACTGAGTCTGGCAGGTGGTGTGCTTGAAGGTGATGCTTTGCTGCGTTCCTTGGTCTGCAAGCGCCTTGACCCACGGCTTGCAACATCCCTTCCCAAAGCCGGTGCCCTGCAGGGCGCCCTCATTCTGGCAAGCCGTTTGTAAGCAGCAAAAAAATGGCGTTGTCCTGGGAAAAGACAACGCCGGCATAGGGTAATACTGTGTGTGTTTGGAGTGTTACAGAACGTTCTCGATGGCTTCTGCAACCTTGGCAAGATCGTGAGAAGGCTCAAATCGTGCAACCACTTCCCCTTCCCGGTTTACCAGGAATTTGGTGAAGTTCCACTTGATCTCAGAACTCTTCTCATACGCAGGATCTGCCTTGCGCAAGATGCCGTCAAGAATCGGAGCGATCTTGTGGCTCATATCGAAACCAGCGAACCCCTTCTTGCCCTTCAGATAGTTGTACAACGGGATTGCACCTTCACCGTTGACTTCAATCTTACCGAACTGGGGGAACTTGGTCCCAAATTTGAGCGTACACATTTCGTGGATCTCCTCAATCGACTCAGGAGCCTGTCCATCGAACTGGTTGCAGGGGAAGTCCAAGATCTCAAATCCTTTCCCCTGATAGGTTTCATATAGTTTCTCAAGTTCAGTGTATTCGGGAGTGAACCCACACTGGGTGGCAGTATTCACCACCAAGAGCACCTTGTTCTTGTATTGGGAGAGCTTTACGTCCTCACCTTGTCTTCCTTTCACGGTAAAATCATATACGGTCATAAGCTCCTCCTGCTATATCGTTTGCTATTTAGTTTTTCACAACTTATATACAGATAGTACCCATGCACCAAAAGTTTGTCAAGCGTTATAGTAAGATTTTTATCTGCCGCTCGACATCCCCCAAAGCCGCAGTCGGCTCAAACCGGGCAATGATGGTCCCCTTCCTGTCAGCCAGGAACTTGGTGAAGTTCCATTTGATCGAAGGATCTGCCTCAAAGTTCGGGTCTGCCTCGCGCATCTTCTCAGTAAGACGGGCACTTTTCTCATGCTTGGGATCAAAGCCGGCAAACCCTTTCTGCGATTTGAGGAAGGTGTACAGAGGATGTTCTCCTTCCCCATTCACCTCAAGTTTGGCAAAGCGGGGGAAGGTGGTGCCAAAGTTCAGCGTGCAAAATTGGTTGATCTCCTCAATGCTGCCCGGAGCCTGTTCCTTGAACTGGTTGCAGGGGAAATCGAGAATTTCCAAACCGAGTTCCCGGTAGGTCTTGTAGAGAGCCTCAAGCTCATCGTACTGCGGGGTGAACCCGCACTTGGTTGCGGTATTGACGATGAGCAGGACTTTGCCCGCATACGTGGAAAGCTGGACAGGCGTGCCATCCATTGCGCGTACGCTGATATCATACAGATGCATAGGGACCTCCAATTACAGAGCATCCTGCCCGTGCGGGCAGGATGAACGAAAAACTAATGACTGCTGCTGATCGTGAATGAGAGCCGGTGGACACCGCTGCGGACCCGGTATCGCTCCAGCGTATCCGGGCCGCAGGTTGCCGTCCCCACGCCTCTGACTGCAGCATCCAGGTAGAGATGGTTCACCGTATCGCCAACCAGCTCATCGGCATGCCGCTTCTCCCACAGTTCCTGCAGCGAATACTTATGCAGGGCAAAAGAGAAGTGATCTGATGAACGCAACCGGATTCCCCCGGTATCGCCATCGTACAGATCCAGTCTCCTGAGCTGTGTACGCTCACCATGATCCTGCGGAACGATGTAGGGCACGTACAGCTCATCGACATGCGCGTAGTAGTCGCCCATTGCAGAGCCGTCCTTACGGTCAGGATAATTCTCTCCCGGTCCCAGGCCGAACCAGCGGCAAGAAGACCAGGCCTTGTCCAGATCACACTTCAGCCCCACTCTCGGATACTCCTTCAGTGCATCATTGAGCGTGATGCTGACACTGTAGAAGAGCTTGTCCGAGGAGAAAACCCAGTGCTGGCGAAACACTCCCAGCAGTTCCTTCGCTGGATTGGTGATGCGGTGCTCACTGCACAGCTGCCCCTCTTCCAGATGAATGTCTGCAAGCTCAAGCGATACGGAATCCAGCTGATGGTCAAGCCAAGGACCGAACGCCTTGTTCTCGTGGTAGAAGGCATACTCAGGCAAGCCCTTGTTTGCCTGCAGTGTCTTCAACCCATCATTCTCGGTGGGGCAGCGCATCATGCTCACGGTCAAGGGAGAAGAGAGCAGCTCCCGCTGGCCGACAAACTTCAGGCTCCCCAGAAGCCCCTCGGCGGAGACCCTGGCCTCGTAGGCCTCCGTCTCGATGTGGAAGCTTCCATCCTCTTGCTTCTCCAAAAAGGCTTGGGGTATCGGGAAGGCAAGCTTGGGAGCGCTGCTGAGCACAAATTCGTCCCAAGCAACCACATGTCCGGCATCCGCCCAAGGAGTTGCCTCCTTCAGGATACTCTCAAAGCGGATGTACGTCTGGGCCTGGCACATCATGGCCTGTACGTCAGGTTGGAGAATCTCTGCAAGGATGAGCTCACACGAACCATTGCTTTCCACGCAAGGGAGAGAAACCGTCCCTTCCAGACTGTCCGCCTCCCCTTCACTGAAGATCACATAGCGCAGGACAATGTTCTTGAGCGTGGAGAAGTCCATTGCGTTGGTCAGTACGAAGCGACCGCCAGCAGGATGTTCGCTGGTGATGTGGATAGCTTGCTGCACCTTCAGACACTCTGCCATTGCCGGCTTTGGCCTTCTGTCCGGCAATACAAGCCCGTTGAGGCAGAAATCGAAGTCCGTGGGTTTGTCGCCGAAATCACCGCCATAGCGCCACGCATTGCCCCCTTCCGTGCTGCAGGCAGCCTCAGAATTCGGGCCTACCGGTTTTCCTTCCGCATCGACGGCTATTCCTTGCTCGACCCAGTCCCAGATGAACCCGCCCTGGATGCCGCGCGAAGCGCGTATCGTGCGCCAATAGTCTCCCAGACTTCCGTTGGAGTTGCCCATCGCATGGCTGTACTCGCACATGATGAGGGGACGATCGTCCTCATCAGCCTCAGTACTGTGGTCCCAGGCCTCGATGAGCGCGATGGCTGGATACATGGGCGCAATGATATCGGTGGCGAACCGGCCGCGCTTGAGCGAAGCAAGGGTATGGGCTCCCTGGCCCCATTCGGGACGGTTTGCCCCTTCATAGTGAATGGGACGAGTAGGATCATACCGGCGAACCCAACCTGCACAGCTGTCGTGGTTGTGCCCGTAGCCGCTCTCATTTCCCAACGACCAGACGATGACCGACGGATGGTTGTAATCACGACGTACCATGCGCTGCACCCGTTCAAGGAAGCAGGAAGCCCAGCTCTCGTCACGACAGATGCTGTCATAATTGGCATGCGTCTCGATATTCGCCTCATCCATGACATACAAGCCGTAGATGTCACACAGCTCGTACCACCGCTCATCATTGGGATAGTGGCAGGTTCTCACCGCATTGAAATTGTGTTGCTTCATCAGGCGGATATCCTGGACCATCCCTTCGGTGGTAAGGGTCTTAGCCATGAACTGGTCGTGCTCATGGCGGTTGACACCTTTGATCAGGACGCGTTTGTTGTTGATCAGCAGCGCCCTTCGCTTGATTTCCACCTTGCGGAATCCGAAAGCGATGCCATGATGCAGCGCCTCATCTTCCAGGGAAAGCGTAATGGAGTACCGCCGGGGTTGCTCACTGCTCCACAGCAGGGGGTGCTCAACTTCAAAGGTAGTGAGAAAGAGCTTGTCCTTTGCCTCGACATGGCGACTTATCAAAAGGTTACCCTTCGGGTCATAGAGACTAATCAAGGCTGTTGCTGCATCTCCGGAAAAGGGCGCACGCACTTCAACAGCTCCGCTTTCCAAGCAGTCGGAGAGTGTGGGGGTTATCTTTGCATCAACAAATGAGCGTGGGGGAACGCTGCTCAGCGTCACCGATCGGTGGATGCCGCCAAACCACCACTGGTCCTGATCCTCAACATAGGAGGCATCGCTGTAGCGGACCACCACCAGGACCAAGGTATTCTCCCCATCCAAGAGGTGATCACTCAGGTCGAACATCGATGGAAGGCGTGTGTCCTTTCCCATGCCTACGAAGCATCCATTGAGATACACCTCAAGATAGCTTTCCGCACTTCCGACGGTGAGCAGTGTCTTGCGTGTTTTCCAAGTCTTGTCGAGTACAAAGCGGGTGCGGTACACGCCGGTGGGATTGTCCTGGGGAGGAAATGGGGGCGTATTGGCAAAGGGCATGATCACATTTGTGTAATGCGGCTTGTCATAGCCTTGGACGCTCCAGGAACCGGGAACGAGGATGGGAGCCCATTCTGCATCTGAGCTGATGTCCAGAACATCCTCCCCTACAGCAAGCGGATTCTCATAGTACCGGAAAGACCAGGTGCCATCCAAGCAAAGATGGTAGGGATTGGCCGAAAGATCCCGATATTCGGGACCTTTGATTGCGTCCTCCAGAGCCTCCTCACAGGTGGAAAAGGCAGGCGGGAGGGAGTGCATCGCCAGACGATTGGTCTCACTGACACTGGGCTGCTGCCAAAGACGGTGCTGCAAAAACAGGTTGGACATAGAATCTCCTTATTTGACTGACCCCAGCACTCCTTCGACGAAGCGCTTTTGCTGGGTGAAGAAGAGAATCAGGGTCGGCAAGGTGGTGATGGTGACCGACAGCATGAGTATACCATAGTCAGTGGTGTATCCGGCGGTAAGTCCGGTGATCAACAACGGCATGGTCTGGCTGTCTTGGCTTTGCATGATGATCAGAGGCCAGAGATAGTTGTTCCAGGCCGCCATGAAGGTGACAATGGCAGCGGCTGCAAAGGTTGGGGCCATGATCGGCACGAAAATCCTGAAAAAGATGCCGAACTCCCCAAGTCCGTCAACCCTAGCCGCCTGCACCGTCTCAATCGGGAACGATTCGGCACTCTGGCGGAAAAAGAAAATCAGGAAGGCCGTCGAGATGGTGGGAAGGATGAACCCGATCGTGGTATCCAAAAGCCTTGCTTGGCTGAACATTCTGAAGAGAGGGACCATGAGGGAAGCGAAAGGAACCATCATGGAGAGCAGAAGCATACCCATGAGGGTATCCTTGCCCTTCTCCCGATAGACCTGGAATCCATAGCCGGCAAGACTGCAGAAGAACAGGCTTGCCAGGGTATTGGCTATGGCATTGCGCAACGAATTCCAGAACGCATTTCCCAAACGGACGGTGGATGCGAGGGTCTTCATGTTTTCAAAGAGGTGGGTGCCGAAGAACATCCTCCCCTTGATGATGTCCACACTCGCATTGGTCGAGCTGACGATCATGAAGTAGAAAGGGAATACGGAGAAGAGACAGACGATGACCAGAAATACATATTTTGCGATTGAGGTTGCTTGGCGTTTTTTCATCGTTTGTTCCCCACTTTGACCTGGATGAAGGAGAGCACGGCAACCATGACCAGGATCGCATAGGAGACTGCCGCGGCATAGCCGAATTGCGGATTGTACATGAACGAGAGGTTGTAGATGTACTGGCTGATGGAGAGCGTCGCAATACCCGGTCCGCCGTTGGTGATGTTGCGAACCTCGTCAAAGAGTTGCAGCGTGCCGTTGGTGGACATGATGGTGGTGAGCAGGATCACCGGCTTGAGCAAGGGGACGGTGATATGGAAGAACTGGGTGCTGGCTGAGGCTCCGTCGATGCGCGCCGCCTCGTAGATGCTGCGGTCAATGTTCTGTAGTCCTGCAAGATAGAAAACGGTATTGTAACCGGTCCAGCGCCAGGTGATGGTCAGGATGATGACGAACTTTGCCCAAATGGGATGGGTGAGCCAGCTCATCGGCCCATCAAGGATTCCCAAGGCAATGAGGGATGTGTTTGCTATCCCGTCAATGGAGAAGAAGGACTTGAAGATCATGGCCGAGGAGACCAGGCTGGTCGCGCACGGCAGGAAAATCATGGTCCGGAAAATTCCTTTGAACTTGAGCTTCGGATCGTTGAGCATGCTGGCCAGAACCAGGGCCATCAAGAGCATGATGGGCACTTGGATGACCAGGTAGGTGATGACGTTGCCCACCGAGGTGAGGAACATCTCATCCTCAAAGAGTCGGGCGTAGTTCTTCAGGCCGGCGAATTTCAGGTTGTTGCCTCTCCCCGACTGCAGAGAGAGCAGGAAGGCACTGATCATCGGATAAAAATTCAGGATGAAAATGAAGAGTGCCGCGGGGATGACGAACAACCAGCCGTACAGGTTGATTTTCTTTGTCAATGTGGTTTTTGCCATGATGCCTTTCCTTTGTACGTGGCGTTCAGAGAATCCGATACCGCCAGTATACAGCGGTATCGGAGTTGAAAACAGGAATTTGCTTACTCGCTCATCAAGAACTCAACGTTCTTCTGTGCAGTGGCGAGGGCTGTGTCGATGTTTGCACCCTGCATGACCTCACTGAGAGCGCGGGCGATGGCATCACGGGCTTCGTAGTTGAAGACACCATACTTGACGTTGGGAACCTTGCCTGCGAAGTTGACCAGATCCTCATAGATCTTCTGTCCACCGAAGAACTCGATGGGAGTGGAGTACACGGGGCTCTTTGCAGCAGGAAGCCAGGTAGCGATGGCGCCGCTGGAAGGAAGGATGGTCTCATAGAGAGCAACGCTTCCGCCGAAGGTCTTGGCAAGGAAATCGATGGCAACTTCAGGATGCTTGGAGTTGGCCATGACCATCCAGCCCGAACCGCCCTGACTGGAGTAGTTCACCGAACTGGCGATGTTCGCGAACCTGGGGGTGTTGGTGACAGCCCACTTGCCGCTCTGGCTCTTCTCGCCCTGGATTGATCCACTGATCCAGCAGCCATTGATCGTAGAGGCAACGGTACCGTTGTTCAGGGTTGCAATGTAGGCGTTCCAATCGGGAACGAGGATACAGACACCACTGGTCACCATCTCCTTGGAGATGCGAAGGGCTTCCTTGAGGACTGTATTGTCCTTGATGTAGGCTTTGCCCTGCTCGTCAAACATCCAGGTGCCTGCACTCTGGAGCATCAGCATCGGGAAGTCGGGCTCGTTGGCAACGGTAGAGATCATGGCAATGCCGGTCTTTGCTTTGACAATCTTGCCAAGCTCGATGAAGCGTTCCCAGGTTATGTCATTGAAATCGCTGACTTTCAGGCCAGCCTGTTCAATGATGTCCCTTCTGATGAACGTGCCGGTGGCGCCATTGTCAAACGGTACGCCGTAATGCTGGCCGTCGATGGTACCGACATCAACCTTGAACTGAGCGAACTGGGAGAGATCCATCTTGCCATTGAGTGCAACGAAAGCCTCAGGATAGGTCATGACGTTCTTCTGGATGGCATTGTCCTGCATCAGGATGATGTCGGGCAGGTTGGACGTGGCGTTTGCACTGAGGCTGGTGATCAGCTTCTGCTGCAAGTCGTTCCACGGAGTCTCCACCACATTGACGGTCACATTGGGATGGTCCGCCCCATAAATCTTTGCCGCTTCATTCATGGCATAGATGTTGAATGCAGGGTCCCAGCACCATACAGTGAGGGTCACTGGGGCATTCGGATCAGCAACGGCTGCGGTTTCGGCCTTTCCCCCGGCGAATGCAAGGGAAGAGACAAGAAGCAGCACTACCATAACAACACACATGGTCTTTTTCATACCATTTCCTCCTTGTGTTTCTCGAACAAGTTTGCTACGTTTTGAACAGTTTCAGCATACGGTCAACCATCAGGGAACGAAAGGGACAGAAATACTGATTTGCCTATTTTTTCCCGGTTCCTTCAGTACAAAAATACCGACTCGGAAAAAAGGCTGTGCTATACTCAAACAGATGAACGGAGAAACACTATTCCAACGAAACCTACGGTTTCATCACATACTCGAAGCCTATGCGTACCTCTTGCTTGGCATTTCTCTTGTCCTTTTCATCCTGACCTATGGTTTTGAGGGAGGAACCAGCAGCCGTCCGTTCGAGTTTTATCGAACCTTCTTCATCTTCCTGCTGCTTTTTGCCTTCATGCAGGTCCTGCTTGCCCACACCGAAAACCTGCTGGGAATCCTCTTGCTCTGCTTTCTCAGTCTCATGACACTTATGGTCCTCGACTACTCGCTCAATGACTTTCTGACCATACGCCTCTCCCTGTTCCTTGCCTTCCAAGCGGTGGTGTTGGTCAAACTGCCCTTCCCCCTGGCATGGTTTGCCCCAGTGGCACTAGCATCACTCTTCCTGTACTTCCAGCTCATGCCCCAGTTTCTGGGAGCCAATGACCTGAACACCTTGCTCCGGCCGGCAGACCCTGCTGAACTGACCATGTTTGTATTGGTCCTGTTGGTCTGTGCCTATTTTCAGGTTGGCTTGACCCGACTGCACGAATTGCATGAGAAAGCGAAGATGCAGATCGAGATCCTCAACACCACCATCACCAAGCTGACGATTTTCAGCCAGAGCCTCCAATCGTATGCACGGACGGCTGAACTCGAGGCGGCCAAGAAGGAACGCTACCGCATCTCCCGGGAGATACACGATATCAGCGGATATATGTTCACCAACATCATCGCCATGATGGATGCCATCGTTGCAACCGGATGCCGTGACTGCGAGAAAACCAGCGAGATGTGCAGCGGGGCCCGCAGCCAGGCACAGGAAGGCTTGGTGGAAACCCGCAGGGCTTTGCACCTGCTTCGCAAGAGCGACCAAGAGCGTGAAGTGGGGATGAAGGCAATCCATAAAATCAAAAAGATTTTTGAGGGAACGACCGGAGTGCAGGTTGAGATTGAGAGCGGCAACCTTCCCGCTTCCTTTGGCGATGAGATTGATCTCATTCTCTACCGCATCGTACAGGAAGGCCTGACCAACGCCCTTCGGCATGGCCACGCCACCCGTGTGAGGATGCTCTTTTGGATTGTCAGCGAATCGGTGCAGGTAATCATTCTTGACAACGGAAGCGGGGCGAAGAAGATAATCAAGGGAATAGGGCTCGCCGGGATGGAAGAGAGGATCAGCAGACTCGGAGGACAGGTAAAGGCGGAAAACGCCCCGGAAGGGGGTTTCCAACTGACGGTGACCATCCCTATGCAGAAGGAGTTGAGCGATGATACGTATTCTGTTGGTTGACGACCAGCCACTCTTTGTCCAGAGCCTCAGAATGAGCCTGGAGAACTACACCGATGACTTTCAGGTGATTGGCATCGCCAAGACAGGAACCAGTGCCATCCATATGGCCTTGGAGTCGGAGGTGGATGTCATTCTCATGGATGTACACCTTCCTGATATCAACGGGGTGGTTGCAACCTCACGGATATTGGAGCAGAAGCCATCGGTCAAGGTTGTCATGCTCTCCACCTACGATGAGGATGAGTATGTCAGGGAAGCACTGAGAATCGGAGCCTCTGGCTATCTGCTGAAAGATATCTCCCCTACTGAGCTCATCGCCGCCATCCGCGCTCTCCATTCGGGCATTGTGCAGATCTCTCCCAAGATTGCAGCAAAGCTCATCAATGCCATGTACGACGGCACCAGCCCCAAAATTCCTGAAGTATCCAGCCGTTTCGAATGGTTCGACACCCTTACCTCCCGTGAAAAGGAGATCTTCGGCCTGATAGCCACCGGCTTTGACAACCAGCAGATCGCCGACCACCTGCAACTGGCTGAACAGACCGTGAGAAACAACATTTCCACCATCTACTCAAAACTTGAGGTGAAGGACCGCTTCGAGATCATACGGCTTGCCAACATGATTCGTTACCATTAGACACAATTAATAACTTGTCACAATCAGCTCGCAAATTTGTTTCCAAGGTAGAGACTTGTTCATCATTTGGAGGTTCTGCCATGAAACGAATGCTGTTAGTATGTGTCCTTATGCTCACCCTTGCGGTCGCCATCCTGCCTGCCCGCGATCAGAAGATCGCTGTCGGAGGTCAAATAGGCTTTGCCGCGTCAGGGGTTGTGGTGGATATCGGTCTTGGATCTCTCTATCTGCAGGCCGGCGTCAACTATCCGTTGGGGGTCAGCTACATTGCCTCCGCACTTGAAGCAGAAGACGTCTTTTATGATATCGTCACCTTCAATGCTGACATAAGCCAGGCCTTCGCCCTGAGCGAGAACTTTGACCTGAAACTTGGAATTGGCACTACCGCTTTCTCAAACTTCGGCACTGTTGTCCTCGGTTTGGGAGGGGTAGTTCTCAAAGGCGAATACTGGATTCCAAACCAGAATTACGGCTTGTTTCTGAATCTGAACATCCCGATTCTCGCCTACGGGTTCATTGAGGATGATGATAATTTCGATGGAGGGGTTGTGTTCAATCCCCTGTTGCCGCTTGCAGGCCTCTTGACCTCAACGGTTGGGGTTCTGTATACGTTCTAGTGGAGAAGCACGATTTTTTCACAAGTTGTGACATGACAAAAAACTTGTACAGATTCTGGTGATTACCACAATAATTACACTTCTATTTGGGTGATATAGTAATATTTCACCCATTTATTATGGTCATGATTAAATTTCTTGACAAATTCTGAACTCCATAATCATACTGAGCATGCACTATTTTTTCAGCTTCAGAGGAAGGAGAATTTGGAATGAATCTAACGATCACCCTTATTGTTGTTCTGTACATGCTCATGATGCTGGCAATCGGGTACTACTCTTCTAAGAAGATCAGTACGAACACGGACTTCATGGTCGCAGGCAGGCGACTGGGGCCGCTTTTGATGGCAGGAACCCTTGCCGCTACGGAAATCGGCGGAGGCAGCAGCCTTGGCGTGGTGGCCAACGCATACGGTTCATGGGGCATGAGCGCTTCCTGGTACATCATTGCCATGGGCATCGCGTTCATGATCCTCATCCCGCTTGCCCCCAAGTTCCGGGCCTCGAGTGTAAAAACGGTGCCCGAGTACTTCCGCAGGCGCTATGACAAGTTCTCCGGTGGTTTCAGTGCCATCATCATGATGATGGCTCTCGTGGGACTCACCGCTGGACAATTCAAGGCATCCGCTTCGATCCTTGAGGTCATGCTCGGCCTGGATTATACCACCAGCCTCGTCATCGTCACCATCGTCATCACCGTCTACGCGGTCATGGGTGGTCTGTGGTCTGTTACCCTTACCGACTTCATCCAGGTCTTTTTGATTGTCATCGGCATGGTCATTGCCATCCCCTTCGCACTAAATCTTGCCGGCGGATGGAGCACCATCAAGCAGACGGTTCCCGCAGAACATCTGAGCCTGACCAAGGGAATCGGTGGCTGGGGCCAGATCGCTGGCTTTGTCATCATGTACGTGGCTACTTTCTCGGTCGGACAAGAAGCAGTCTCGCGATACTACGCTGCCCGTGATGGAAAGGCTGCAGTACAGGGTTCGATTATTGCTGCAATCGTCAACTTCGTCTTTGCATTCATCCCGGTCATCCTGGGCCTGGCGATGCTGAGTCTCTTCAACCAGAATCTCCTGGACGCCAATGTGGTGGATGCGCTGAAGAACAACAGCCGATACGCCCTCCCTGCCCTTGCAGTCGCCACGATGCCCGCAATAGTCACCGGCATTCTCTTCGCCGGTATCATCAGCGCGACGATGAGCTCTGCCGACAGCGACCTGCTCGGAGCAGGATCTATCTTCGGCAATGATCTCTACAAGATTTTCATCCGAAAGGGCGCAAAAGATCAGGAAGTCATGCGGGTTACCAAGATCACCATGGTGATTGTCGCTCTCTTCAGTCTGGTCACCGCCCTGTATGCAAACAACATCCTGACGCTTCTTGCTTTCTCCTTCACCTTGCGCGCAGCCGGAACTTTCGTTCCCTACGTTATGGGACACTTCTGGAAGAAATCGTCCAGTGCAGGATCCATTGCTTCGATCCTTATCGGAAGCGTGGTCTTCTTCCTGATGGACAAGAAGGTCATCCCCTCGGTCCCGAAGGTAAACAACATCATCCCGGCTCTTTTGATCAGCTTGGTAGCATTCTATGCGTTCTCCCTGATCTTCCCGCCGAAGGAGCAAACATTCGATCTGTCGTATGAAGAGGACTGAGCGCCCTCTTGCAGATGTTGAGAGCCACCGTTTCGGTGGCTCTCTCTTTATACCTGGTTGCGCAAGAATCAGACATTGATCCAATGCTGCTTGGGTACCGGGTTCGCTCCCTCCCAGATGATCTGGCGGAAGTGTACCGGGTCTGTGTTCCCTTCGGTATTGATGAAGAGCACCTGGCTGTTCTCATCCAGACCAAGGGCTTTGCGCAACGCTTCCAGTTCCGGATACTGCATGATCGAGGCGAAAGCTCCCAACGTGACCGCTCCGCTCTCACCGCTGATGATCAGCGGATCGCCGTTGAGCGGTGTCGCATAGATTCGCATTCCCTTTGCTGCCACATAGTCGGGAACCTTGATGAATGCATCGGCATTCTTGCTCAGGATCTCCCAAGCGATCGGGCTGGGGTCGCCGCAGGCAAGCCCTGCCATGATGGTGTCCAGAGCTCCAGTCACCGAATGGGGTTTGCCGTCATCTGCAAGGGCGCTCTCGAAAATGCAAGGAGCCTGATCGGGCTCGACGACGATGCACTTGGGGGCATCCTGGCCGAAAAGAGCATGGTAGAAGCCGATTACCGAGGCAGCCAAGGCGCCGACTCCTGCCTGGATGAAGAGATGCGTCGGCTTGACGATGCCCACTCCGCTGAATTGTTCCTGTGCTTCTGCAAGCAAGGTGAGATAGCCTTGCATGATCCAGGTCGGAATCTCGGTGTAGTTGTCCCAGCTGGTATCGCTGATGATCGTCCAGCCGTTCTTTTCGGCATCGATGGCTACCTGACGTACCGCATCGTCGTAGTTGCCGTCAACGATGACCACTTTCGCTCCGTTGCTCCTGATGGCATCGATGCGGCGAATGCTGGTCTCGCTGTGCACGTAGATGACACATTTGAAACCAAGCTTCTTGGCTGCCCAGGCGATGCCGCGGCCGTGGTTGCCGTCCGTGGCACTGGCGAAGGTGATTTCCCCCACCTTGTCCTTGACTTCCTGGCTGGCGAGATAGGCAAAGGGAGTGTCTTCTCCGAGAATACCCAACTGCTTTTGCAGGTACCGGTACAGGGCAAACGAACCTCCCAGCACCTTGAAGCTGTTCAGCTGCAAACGGCTGGACTCATCCTTGGTCCAGATGCCACCCACCTTGAACATGGCTGCAAGATTCGGCAGTCCCTGCAAGGCGCTCATGCGGTAGCCGGGCACCTGTCGATGGAAACGGCGTGAGCAGTTTGCCTGTTTCATGGAAAAGAGTTCAGTGGCCAGCGAGACATCTTTCTGCCTCGGCTCACGGACGATATAAGAGATTTCCTGTTGTGTACCGGTCATAACACCCTCCAAATTGGAAATTGCAAAATTCGTATGTTTTATCCTAATTAACTACCAATATCATAAATTATTCAAGTATCCATTGATGGTATGATGAATTTTTTGCAATGATATCAAAAAAATGAAACAATCTTCCAAAAAACCAAATCCCTTGGTCTTCAAATACACTGCAGAAAGGAACAAAGACACGCATTTCCACCCCTAAGTGTAGGGTGGTACAAGTGGGGAGACAAGAGAAGAACCCTTAGGGTTCGACCCAATAGTCCTGATTCGTGATACTGTAGGAGATCTTGCCCTGCTTGGCTCCCTCGCTGAGCAAGATTTGCTTCTCTGCGGTGAAGAAGATTGCCTCAACACCTTCCAGCTTGTTGATCATCTCCATGCCTTTCTCATAGCCAAGGGCGTAGACACTGGTGGAGAGAGCGTCGGCAAGCAGAGAGCTCTTGGTAATGATGCTTGCACTGGTGAAGTCCGACTCCACAGGATAGCCCGTCTTTGTGTCGAGGATATGGTGGTAGGTCTCCCCTTCCAGAACCAAGAAACGCTCATACGGTCCTGAGGTAACGAGGCTGGTGTCATCCAACTCGACGATGATCGCATAGGCTCCCCTGCTCTCTTCGGGATCCTGCACCCCAATCCTCCATAGTGAGTCATCACTCTTGCGGCCCAGCGTGAGCACATTGCCTCCGAGGTTCACGATTGCTTGGTTCACGCCATGGGAGCGCAGGATCTTGGCAGCCTCGTCAGCAGCATAACCTTTTGCAATTCCGCCCAAGTCAAGGGCCATGCCTTCCTTGGAAAGATAGACAGTCAGGTCCTGTGGATTGAGTACAACGTTACGATAATCGACAAGGGGAAGCAATGAGGCAATCTCCTCATCGGGCGGACGACGTGGATTGTCTCCCGCAATGTCCCAAGCCATGACAAGCGGTGCTATGGTGGGGTCGAAAGCCCCTCCACTGAGCTTGGCTATCTCAAGCGCTTTTGCAATGACGGTGAAGGTATCCTCGGAGACGGCAACCGGCTCAAGGCCCGCCTTCTCATTGATCCTGGCAATCTCGCTGGTCTGGCTGTGGAGCGTCATCTTGGCTTCAATGCTGCGGATGCGATCAAAAGCTTCCTTGAATGCTTCTTCGGTCGGCTGGTCATAGATGGTTATCTTGCAGACGGTCCCAAGCATGAGAAAAGATTGTGACTGCGGTTCTGCAGGAGGTTTCTTGCAGGAAGTCACTCCAAACAACAGGAGGACTATGAGGAGGAGTATGGTTGGTTTGAGTCGTTTTTGCATGTACAGCTAGGCATTATGGATAGAACGGAGGGAAAATGCAAGAGAAGCAAGGCCGCCCCCAGGATTGGGGGCGGGCGATATACGACCTAGGCTTGCAGGGAACTTTCGTCTACGGTTGCGTCCACAGCCGCCCTGCTGATGGCATCGATGCCGTTGAGGCATCCGCTCTTGGTGGCATATCCATCCTCACTGAGGGCGATGTTCATGCCATTGGAAGCGAGCAGGCGATAGCGGTACTGTCCTGCACTGTCGAAGTACACCTCGTACTTTGGGTACTTCAGTGCTTCAGGACTCTTCAAGGTCTGGTCCTCGATGGGTGCCTGGGCGTTCTTCTTGATGGTCTCAACCCCTTCGCGACAGGTTGCAAGTGTTGAGTAATTCTTGCTCGTCAATACTGTCTGATAATTCGCAGCCTGCAGGCTGAAACGATAGAATCCCTTGGGTGTTTTGGTGATCACAAATCTTCCTGCCATACTCCGCTCCTTTGGTTTGATATGCCAAGTATACGGAAGTTTTTTCCTGCCTACAAGAGTTGGCCAAATCTATCTTTTTGCAATAAAACAGATTATGTATTCGGATTTTGAATATAACCAGACATTTGGAAAATTTTGTCTTACCTATCCGGCAAGGCCTGACACGTCCATCCGTATCGTGTGAGTTGGAAAAAACCCTATACCCCCAATAGGTATAGTATTCTCAACATACCAGTAATCAGGATTCTGTTGCCTTTACGTAAGAATATTCAGGCTATCCAAGCCCCTTGACATATACCCTACGGGGGTATATAAAGGAAGCATGAAAGCTGAAGTGAAACAAAAGATAGACCCTAGGCTTGCCAGGATCGAGGGTCAGGTAAAGGGTATTCGGAACATGGTGCAGAGTGATCGGTACTGTGTCGATATTCTCTTGCAGTTGTCGGCAGTCATCTCCGCCCTGAAGAAGGTGGAGGACCTGGTGATGGAGAACCATCTGAACACCTGCGTGGTGGATGCCATGCGCAGCGACAACGATGCAGGGCGTGAGGAGAAGATCAAGGAACTGATGGATGTGATGGCGAACTTTCGCAGACAATAAAAAAAGCAAGCATCCAAATGGATACTTGCCTATGGGCGATGCCAGGATTGAACTGGCGACTTCCACGATGTCAACGTGGCACTCTCCCGCTGAGTTAACCGCCCGTGTTTGAGTACATGAGGGATAGTAGCGGAAAATGCGTGGCATGTCTAGTACAAAGATGAAAAATTCCCTTGTAAGGAGTACAGGAATCCATGAAAACAATCATTATGACCGAAGGAATGCACTGCAATGGATGCGAGACCAGAATGGTGAATGCACTGAAGCAGTTGGAGGATATCAAGAGCGCCAAGGCTGATGCCAAGAGCGGCAAGGTGGTGATCAAGCATGACAAGGAGACTACGGTTTCCGAGGCGAAGAGCTTGATCGGCGAGATAGGATTTGAGGTAAAGGAATGAAAGAAATACAGGTAGGAATCGGGGGCATGACGTGTGCTTCCTGCTCCTCCGCTGTTGAGCGTACGCTCAACAAACTGGGGGGTGTGGAAAAGGCACAGGTGAACCTGGCCACCGAGACGGCAACCATAGCCTTTGATGAGGCCAGTCTGGATCTGGAAAAGATCAGGCAGGCAGTTTCAAGAATCGGCTACTCGGTCGTCGATACAGTCGATCATGCGAAGAAGGAAGAGGAGAAGGCTCGGGATCTGAAGGTCTTGGGACACAAGCTGATCATTTCTGCGGTGCTTACCGTCGCTTTGATGGTGCTTGCCATGGGGCCGATGGTGGGACTGCAGCTTCCCCTCTCTCACCTGCAGAATGGCCTTGTCCAGCTGATGCTTGCCATCGGGACGATGGTTGCAGGTTCGATGTTCTTCACCAAGGGGTTCTCCACCCTCATCAAGCGAGAACCGAATATGGACAGTCTGGTGGCCATCGGGACCACAGCAAGCTTCCTCTACAGCGTTTGGGGTGTCATCCAAATCGGGGGAGGCAATCATGAGGCTGCCCACCATCTCTATTTTGAGGGCGTCGGCACCATCCTGACCTTGGTGATGCTCGGCCGCTATCTTGAGCATCGCTCCAAGGGAAAGACAGGGGAAGC
>RZYT01000151.1 GCA_009930195.1 Spirochaetia bacterium
TGATCGATCCGGGAAATCGTGAGGCGCTCAGCCTCGACGGTACGTGGCAACTCTGCCCTGACCAGTATGATACCTGCCTTCGTGCACGATGGTTTGCGTACAAGCCACCTGTTGCTTCCCCGCAGGATTGTGACTTCGAGGGGTGGCAGGAGACCACCGTTCCCTCCTGCTGGAACACCCTCACCCCCAAGTGGGAGTTCTATGAGGGCTCGATGCTCTACCAACGACGATTTGCCTGTACCAGGGAAGCCCAAAAGCGGTATTGGCTCTGCTTTGAGGGAGTGGCCAACCGTGCCTATCTCTTTCTCAATGGTCACTACCTGGGCTTCCATGAGGGGTCTTCCACTCCCTTCTCGGTCGAAATGACCGATTTCCTTGAGCCTGCCAATCATCTGCTGCTGTCGGTGAACAACTCACGGCTTGCCACCTCGGTGCCTTCGGACAATACCGATTGGTTCAACTATGGGGGCATCTATCGTGAGGTCTCCCTCGTTGCCCTGCCGGCTGTTTTCATCAAGCGGTGGTTTGTCCATCTTGTTGACGAGAACACCCTCTCCATCGAGGTGGAGTGCTCGGATTCTGTGCCGGTAGAGGTACGCTGCCCTGAATTGGGCCTTGAGGAGACCCTGAGTTGTGAGGAGGGGAAGGCTACGCTGATTGTTCCTTTCACGGGCACAGCATGGAGTGTGGAGGACCCTGTCCGGTATCGGTTTGCCTTCGTTGCAGATGAGGATAGGGTGGAAGACCTGATTGGACTGCGTCTGATCAAGACCGAGAAGACAGCAATGCTGCTCAATGGGAAAGAGCTGTTCCTCCGGGGCGTCTGCCTGCATGAGGACCATCCCGATTTCGGGCGCTTCGTCAATGAGAACCTGCTCAGGCGCAGCCTTGATGAGGCGAAAAGCCTGGGCTGCAACTGCATCCGGCTCTCCCACTATCCCCACCACCGCCTGATGGCCAAGCTTGCCGATGAGCTGGGCCTGCTGTTGTGGGAGGAAATAGCCGTTTACTGGGGTTTGGCCTTTGCCGAGCAGCAGACCTTGGCAAGTGCCCAAAACCAACTCTCCGAGTTGATCGTCCGTGACCGCAACCGAGGCAGTGTCATCATCTGGTCGGTGGGCAACGAGAATCCTGATACGGATGCCCGGCTTGCCTTCATGTCCTCTTTGGCTGACCTTGCGCATACCCTCGACCCTTCCCGTCTGGTGGGAGCGGCTTGTCTGGTGAATGAGGCGAAGCTGTGCATCGAGGATAGGCTGGAGGAGATGCTGGATGTCATCGGCCTGAACGAGTACTACGGCTGGTATGATGGGGACTGGACCAAGCTGGAAACGCTGCTTGCCAATTCTGCCAAGGACAAGCCGGTACTGGTGACCGAGTTCGGGGCCGGGGCGAAGTCAGGTTTTCATGATGCGAAGGAGGCCCTCTTCTCGGAGGAGAAGCAGGCCTCAGTCTACCAACGCCAGTTTGCGCGCATCCTCAGGACAGGATACATCCAAGGCACCTTTGCCTGGATTCTCTACGACTTCCGTTCGCCCAGGCGGATGAACCGCTACCAGATGGGATACAACCGCAAGGGTTTGCTGGATGAACGGAGGCGGCATCACAAACTCGCCTACCAGGTGGTCCAAAAGCAGTATGAGAACCTGAAGACTTTGGGAAGATAACCTTTATGCTTCGGTTCCCCAGACTTCAATCTGGGTGAGGGCGGGGAAGGGTGACGGATCATCAGCCTTTTTCAGCTCGCCCAAGGTGAGGGAAGTCATTGAGGTCGGTTCTATCGGGAAGACTTGGGGGAGCGGGCTCTTGGTCAGAGGGAGTACATACCGCTTTCCGTTGCTGTCGGTCACCACCGCCTCGGTCCACCAGCTGTCATGCGGCCAGTCGGCACGCAGGGTGAGCCGGATCTCGTCGGCGATGACGCTGCGGCCGAATTCAATGCGCATCTCTGCTTTGGGATCGCGGTTGATGCCCCAGCTTGCATAGGGATAGTCACCATGGCTGTGGTTGGCGAACACACCATCGATGGCATTGCGAGCGGCGAATACCATCTCCCCTCGTGTCTCCACATTGGCACTTGCATGGGGATGGATGCCTTTGGCCTGATGAAGGTCATACACATTCAGGGCAAGGTTTCTGCGCTCAGTGGGGATGAAGGGAGTGAGGGTCATCAGATGGCAATCACCGGTGAATGCAAGCTTGGGATAACAGGTTCGTTTCTCCGCCTCGGTGGGGATTTGGAAACGGGCTTCCTGTTCAAGGTGGACGATGCATGTTCCCAGGCATTCGTCGATCTGCAGTTCATACAGCCCAACTTCCTCGATGGTCAGGAGGACGGTATCACCTGCCTGATAGCTCTGCTTGTACTCCAAGGCGACCCCGTATCCGCACGGGCGGCTGGTTGCCAACACCTGATTTTCCTGATTCACCACACTGATTTGCATATGCATCCTCCCTGCGGTTCACTATAGCACAGCTTATCTGACCTTGACACGTTGGGTTTGTTCGTCCATGGTTATGGTATGGATTGTACCTATCTGGGCCATAGTGCCTTTTTGTTGGAAACAGGGAACGTCTTTCTGCTCTTCGACTACACCAAGGGCTCTTTGGAGCTTCCTTCTTTGGACAAGCCTCTGGTGGTGTTTGCCAGCCATCGGCATGGGGACCACTTCAGTCCCGAGATTTTTGGACTTGCAAAGCGGGAGGGCAGGACGACCTTTGTCCTCTCCTCCGACATTGCTACCCATCATGCAGCCGGATTGGAGTCTGTGGTGTGGCTTGGTCCCTATGAGGAGGCCGAAGTCGAGAATGTGGAGATCAGAACGCTCAAATCCACCGATGAGGGGGTTGCCTTCATCCTGGAGGTGGAGGGGAAGACCCTCTACTTTGCAGGGGACCTGAACCACTGGCACTGGAATGGGGAGAGTGAGGCGTACAATCGTCAGATGGAGGAAGACTACCATCAGGAGCTGCGTTTGCTCCCCCTCACGCTTGATGTTGCTTTTGTTCCTGTCGATCCCCGGCTTGAGGACGCCTACAGCCTGGGGGCAAAGGACCTTTTGGAGCGGATTTCGGTACATCACTTGGTGCCGATGCACCTCTGGGGAGCGTATGAGCTCTGCTCCCGTCTTGCACGAGAGCTGAAAGAACAAAACCTGATTACTGCGGTCACTGTCTTGCACGCTGAACCGCAGACATGGAGGATAGAATGAATTTCCGGTTTGTCCATAACAATTTCAATGTAACGGATCTCGACAAGTCCCTGGCATTCTACCAGGAAGCCCTTGGCTTGGTGGAAGTGAAGCGAAAGGTCGCTGAGGATGGTTCCTTCATCCTGGTTTTCCTCGGAGACGGGGAGTCGAAACACCAGCTTGAACTCACTTGGCTGCGCAATTGGGAGAAAGGTACCTACAACCTGGGGGACAATGAGTTCCACCTTGCGTTCCAGACCGATGACCTGGAAGCAGCCAGGGAAAAGCACCGTGAGATGGGATGCATCTGCTATGAGAACAAGAAGATGGGCATCTACTTCATCTCTGACCCCGACGGCTATTGGTTGGAGATTGTGCCAGTCAGAAAATAGGGTCTTTCCATACTCCTGGTGGCTTGAGCTTCCTGTGCGAAAGGACTATGCTTCGCTCGATTTGAGAGGAGTGGGGAACTACTATGGGACAGCTTCGGTTTCTTGGGGATATCAAACGTGAATTTTCCGGTTATAACGCCAATGCTTTTTCGAAGGATTTGCTTGCAGGTCTGACCGTCACGGCAGTGGCGCTTCCGCTTGCCCTGGCCTTTGGGGTGAGCTCGGGCCTTGATGCCGCCAGCGGCCTGATCACGGCCATTCTGGCAGGCCTGATTATCGGTGCCTTGGGGGGAGCTTCCTTCCAGATTTCCGGTCCTACCGGAGCAATGGCAGCGATTCTCATCTCCCTCTCCGTACGCCACGGGGTGGAAGGTGTTTTCATCGCAGGCTTTCTCAGTGGCCTCATCCTCCTCATCGCTGCACTTCTGAAGGTAGGGGCTCTGGTCAGTTACATCCCCAGCCCGGTGGTCACCGGTTTTACCAGTGGTATCGCCGTCATCATCGCTCTCGGCCAGATCGACAACTTCTTTGGAACCACCAGTGCAGGGGAGAGTGCCATCGAGAAACTGATTTCCTACTCTGAGCTGGGCTTTTCGGTGCAGTTGCCCACCCTGTTCTACGGCCTGTTGGTCATCCTGTTGATGGTACTTTGGCCGAAGAAGTGGAATGCGCGCTTCCCTGCGAGCCTGTTGGGCATCATCGTCACCCTTGTGCTGCAGATGGTCTTGGATCTTCCTGTCGGTGAAGTGGGTGCCATTCCCCGTTCCCTGCTTGGCGAGAACCGTCTTCACTTCGGCTCACTCAGCCTTGCCACCTTGCTTCCCTACCTCTCCCCTGCGATTTCCATCGCTGCCTTGGGGATGGTGGAGAGCCTGTTGTGCGGCTCTTCAGGTGGGAAAATGAGAGGCGAGAAACTCAATGCTACCCAGGAGCTCTTCGCCCAGGGCATCGGCAATGTGATCATCCCCTTCTTTGGGGGAATCCCTGCAACCGCAGCGATTGCCCGCACTTCGGTTGCAATCAAGAGCGGTCAGCAGACCCGCCTGACCAGCATCATCCATGCCCTTGGCCTGCTCGCTTCGATGTTCCTGCTCTCACCCTTCATGAGCAGGATTCCGCTCGCATCCCTTGCCGGGGTGCTGCTGGTAACCTCCTGGAGAATGAACGAGTGGCATTCGATCCGCCAGATCTTCAGCAAGCGCATCAAGACCTCGATGAGCCAGTATCTGATCACCATGATAGCCACGGTGGTGTTCGATCTCACCATTGCAATTCTCATCGGCATCATCTTCTCGATGGTCATGTTCATTGTCCGCAGCCATCGCATCTCCATTGAGATCGATCCGGTAACCAGTGAGTTGGGCGAGTACGACAAGCACACCAAGGTGGTGTATGTCGACGGGTCGCTCTTCTTCGGCAGTCAGGACCAACTCACCAAGGTGGTGGAGAAGCTGCTGGGAGAGGGAGTGCAGCGGATCATTTTCAGCCTCCGTGGGGTGCCGACGATAGACCACAGCTCGATCAACGAGTTCACCGAAATCGTACTGTTGTGCAGAACGCGTGAGGTGGATGTCCTGTTCTGCGGTGTGCAGGCGCCTGTCCTCACCCTGATGAAGCGGCTGGACTTTGTCAGCCTTGCAGGAGAGGATAAGTTCTTCAGCAGTGCCGTCACCGCCCTTGAATCGCTTAGGTAAACCTGCTGGTAAAGATCCGCTGGTACTGCTTGGGGCTCATGCCCATGACCTTGCGGAACTGCCTGGAAAAATAGTTGGGGTCGTTGAAGCCGCTGGCTTCGCTGACCTGTGCCATTGAGAGGCCTCGCTTCTGGATGAGTGAGCAGGCATAGGCAATGCGCTTGTGGATGTGGAACTC
>RZYT01000574.1 GCA_009930195.1 Spirochaetia bacterium
CCGGCAGCATCTCCGGCTCCTGCCGGACTTGCGGGCAGCACCGAGACGGTGCCGATGACGCAGATGCGCAAGATCATCTCCAAGCGGATGATGGAAAGCTACTTTGGAATTCCCTCTTTCATCCAGACCTGGGAGGTGGATATGACCAACCTGCTGGCACTGCGCAAGCAGCTCATCGAACCTATCAAGGAGAAAACAGGGAAGAAGCTGACAGTGACCGACCTGATCTCTGTGGCGGTGGTGAAGACGCTGATGAAGCACAAACAGATCAACGCCAGCCTCAACAAGGAGGGCACCGAGATCACCTATCACAACTATGTGAACCTTGGTATGGCGGTAGGCATGGAGGAAGGACTGCTGGTGCCGGTGGTGAAGAATGCCGACAGGATGAACCTGAGCGAGTTTGTGGTAGCCCTTAAGGACCTCACCGAGCGCACCTTCTCCAAGAAGCTGCTGCCCGATGAACAGGCGGGGAGTACCTTCTCGATCAGCAACCTGGGGATGTATGGCGTGGATGAGTTCACTGCCATCATCAACCAGCCCAATGCTGCCATCCTGAGTGTGGCCTCCACACAGGAGCGAATTGTACCCGTAAATGGTGAGGCGGTGGTTCGCCCCATCATGAAGATCAGTCTCACCAGCGACCACCGGATCATTGACGGCCTCACCGCCGCCAAATTCATGACCGACCTGAAAGCGTTGCTGGAGAACCCGATGACCCTTTTGATATAAACAAGAAAAAACAGAAATATGGCTTTTGAAATCATCATGCCCAAGGCCGGTATCGACATGACCGAGGGGCAAATAGTAAAATGGTTGAAGAAAGAGGGCGATCCCGTCAAAGAGGGGGAGATCATCCTTGAGATCATGACCGACAAGACCAGTATGGAGCTCGAGGCTGAGGCAACCGGTATCCTGCTGAAGATCGTACACCAGGACGGTGAAACCGTGCCGGTGACCGAGGTGATTGGCTATATCGGTTCGGAGAACGAATCGGTAGAGACACTGATGCCGGAGGTAATTGAAGATACCGGAGCGAAGGAGAGCGATGAGGAGAAGCGGATGATCCGCCTGGAAGACAACTATCAGGTGGT
>RZYT01000575.1 GCA_009930195.1 Spirochaetia bacterium
CCTCTACCGGGCTAAGCGGTGTTGGGATGGTCTCTATGAGATCAGGCGCAACCGGGAGCGATTGATGAAGTTCCGCTATGGTGACCAGTACATCGACAAGGTGGAGGTTGAGGGGAGAACCATGACTGAAAAGGCGTATTGGGAGGAGCAGGGTGTCTCTCCCAAGAAAAACAACATGATAGCAAAGATGGTGCGTTCTGTGATCGGTGTCTATAAGAATCAAGATACCGACTTCACCGCTGTTGCAATTGACCGGGAAGAGCAGAGCGTGGCTGAAATGATGACCATTGCGCTGCAATCGAACCGAGATCTGAACCGTATGCAGGAGATCGAATTGCGACAGTTTGAAGAATTTATCATATCCGGCCTTGCGTTCATGAAAGAGAGCTGGGGATGGAGGAAAAACCGTAAAGACACCTGGACTGATCTTATCAACCCCAACTACATGTTCTTTGATGGAGTGATGCAGGATGTACGCCATTGGGATTGTGATATCATAGGGCAAATCCATGATATGAGCTTCACCGAGCTTGCAAGCAAGTTTGCGACAACCAAAGAGGAATACAGGCAGCTAACGGAGATCTATGCGAATGCCAGGGATGCAACCTATATGGCATCATACTACCATCAAGTGTATAGCTATGGCCATGAGAGGGGCGATTTCTTTGTTCCTCAAGATCACAACATGTGCAGGGTGATCGAGGTATGGAGCAAGGAGCAAAAGCCAAGGTATAGATGCCATGACTATGCGACAGGAGAATATTATGTTGTTGACGAAAACGAATACAGCTACCTGGAGCAGATCAACGGCATGAGATTGAAGGAAGGCACAGAGCAGGGGATCCCCCAAGAAGAGATCCCATTCATCGAAGCAGAGTGGTTCATGGATTCGTATTGGTATTACCGATTCCTCACACCCCTGGGGCACGTGCTACAAGAAGGTGAAACACCCTTCGATCACAAGGAGCACCCGTACACTATTAAAATCTATCCGTTCATAGATGGGAAGCCGCACTCACTGGTTGAGGATTCGATTGACCAACAGAAGTTTATCAATGAGCTTATCACACTCTATGTTCTTATGGCCAAGCA
>RZYT01000013.1 GCA_009930195.1 Spirochaetia bacterium
CGCCGAGGGTCTTTCCACCGAGTTGACAAGCATTGAGTCCCGCCATGAGGAACTGGTTCGTTCCTTTGAGCAGCTCTCCTACCAGAAAGGAGAACTGGAGACCTTGCTTTCGGAACAACAGCTGATCAACGAGCACCTGCAGATGGCGCTTACCCAAGCACAGGCCGACCACCAGACCGAGCTCTCCGCCCTGATTGCTGCACACGAACAGAAGATTGAGCAGTTGGGCGCAACCATCCGAAGCCTTCAGACCGACAACTCCCTGCTCAAAGCACAGCTTGAGGAGAAGACACTCACCCTTGAAGAGAAAGTGAAACTTGAGCAACAACGTGCCGAGCAGGTGCAAAAAGCGGAACAGGAAGAAGCGGAACGCCTTCATCAGCTTGCCCTTGAGCAGGAGCGCCTCGCCAGGCAGGAAGAAGAACAAAAGCTTCTCCAACTTGCCCTTCATCAGCAAATTCCTCCCCTTACCGAGCTGACCTATCCCAGGCTCTACACAACAGACAAAGAGACCATCCTTCTTGATGAGAATGCGCAACTGGATGTCATGTTGCTCACCCTCGATGACCAGATGTGGGATTCCCAGGAGATGGTCAGGGAAGTGAATGCCAGCATCAGCGACCTCAGCTATCCGATCATCGTGGCAACCGGCCATATGCAGAATGTCATCGATCTTGTTCGGGAGATGGGCCAGCATGCCATCCTGGTCCGGGGAGGAGCCATCATCAGCAGGCTTCCGATCGTCAAGACTGACGAATATGGGGCAAGCGTCCAGTTCAGTGAGAAGAAGACGGTGAGAGTCTCGGTCGCCAATCTTCCTGAGTACGAGGTGCTCGAGGCATTCCAAGCCAAGGGCGACTGGCAGACCATCCAGAAACAGATTTCTCCTGAGCGTCTGGCAGCATTGAAAGCCATCACCGCCAAAGGACCTGTCACCGAACCGACGATCATCGGAGCAAGCCTCTATGAGCCTTCCCATCAGGATTGGAACACCTTCAGTCCGGTAACCTATCGCCAGATTGATTACTTGTGGCCCCTGACTGCCCAACTTGAGGAAGACCAGTTCTATGATGTCTACCGGGCAACACACTTTTCCAGTGCAACTGATGCAGGAAACACCCTTTTCAAAGGGGATCTGAAAGAACGGGTAGACTACCTCTTCAGCAGAAAGCTCCTGCCGCTCACCTCAACGATGCTCACCATCGGTGGGGAATCGGTACCCGATGAGCAGGGCATTGCGCGCTACGGACTGGTTGCAAGTTTTCTCGTGCCCTAGTTCCCGCTCTCGTCAACCACCACGGCCTCAGCCTCGATCACCGTCTGTGAAAACTGACGGTTGATCTTTCGTATCCTCACCGACCACAAGACCATCCCGAGGCCCATGGCTATGATCACCACGCCAAAGAGCTTGAGCAGCATGCTGCCGATCTGTTGGGGAAATACGAACAACAGAACCGCCACCACCAAGGAGAAGACCCCTTCGCCCAGCAGTGCAGAAACAGGAAGCTCACTCTTGCGGAGCAAAATGGCATCGAGAAAGGAGATCAAGGCAGAGAAGATCAATTCGATGGCAATGAGGGAGAGCATCAGCGTCCAGCTCACATTTGCTGCGGAAAGGGGGACTATGACAGCGACCAGACCAAGCACGATGCTGAGAATGGCTTGGACGAGCGTTGCAGTCTTCGTCCGACGACCAAGGGAGTAGGAGCGTAGGGCAAAGAGGCTGGCCACACCAGATCCTACCAGGAACAACCCCAGGATGGAGATGAAGATCCGTACGAACGACTCTTGTTGGAACATCAGATAGATGCCAAGCACCACGAGAAACGAGCCGAATATCGTCGCCAGCATCAGATGCCGCTTGAAAAACGTGTCCTGCATGGGAAGCTCCTTGAAAGCCGGTCTTGTACAACCACAGCTTTTTTCTTTATGGTACAGACAACAAACACACAAGTAAAGGATAGCCAGCCATGTACCGCCATCTTTTCTTCGATGCAGACGGAACTCTGTTCGATTTCGACCGTGCCGAGCAACAGGCCTTCACCCTGATGGCCCGGGAACTCTCCCTACCCGATGACCAAGATGCCTTCTCCCTCTACAAAAAGAGCAATGAGACGTGCTGGAAGGAGTTCGAACGGGGAGTGATCAGCCTCGCCCAGCTCAAGACCCTGCGCTTCGAGCGCTTCTTTTCTGCCCTCGCCATCGAGGGAAACAGTGCGCTGTCCAGCAGCAGATACCAAAGCCATCTCGCTCATCAGGGAATACTCTTTGCAGAGAGCATCGAGGTCCTTGAGACGCTCAAGAGAAGAGGGTACGCACTCTACCTTGCATCCAACGGCATTGCTGAGGTGCAGCGGGGCCGCATCAAGGCAGCAGGCATCGGCTCCTATTTCAAGGGAATCTACATCAGTGAGGAACTCGGGGTGCAGAAACCCGATACCCGCTTCTTCAGGTACATGCTTGAACAGGAACAGTTGCTTGCAGACAAAAAAAGCTGTCTCATGATCGGAGACAGCCTCTCGAGTGACATCAAAGGCGGGTTTGACTTCGGCTTGGATACGGCATGGATCAGAACGGGAACCAGTGAGCCGAAGGATGTGCAACCGACGTATACCCTTTCTCAGGTGAACGACTTGCTCAACCTCCTCACATCCCCTCTTTGACGGCTTTCAGCTCCACTTCGACTATCAGCAGGCTGTTTGGTTCGACCGCCTGGGTTCCTTCTTCCCCATACGCAAGGCTGGGATGAATCCAGAATCGGTACTTTGACCCTGTTTCCATCAGCTTCACCCCTTCGATGAAACCGGGGACCATGATCGCTTTCAACTGGAACGAGGAACTCTGGCCTCGCTCGTAGGAACTGTCAATGACCCGTCCGTTGAGCAGAAGAATCTGGTAATCAACTTCTACGATACTCTCTTCGGTGGGTTTTTCGCCTTCCCCTTGGACGAGGATGCGATATTGCAGGCCACTGTCGGTAACCGAAATCCCTTCCTGTTCCCCGTTCGAAGAGAGGAAATCCTCTGCAGCCTGCAAATTCTCAGAGGCAATCTTGGTGCGCTCCTGCTGAGCCTTCTGCAAGAGATTCGTCTGCACTTCATGCAGTATCTGCGTCATCTCTTCTTGGGTGAAAAGACCAGCATCCTTTCCTGCATCAAGCGCACCCTTCGCAAAATAGGAAGCACTCAGGTTCTCAAAACCTTGTTGCTGCAAGGTGGCGAAAAGCATATACCCATAGGTGTAGCTGAACCGATCATCAAGGGAGATGGGTTTCTCCAGATCAGCAATGGCATCCCTGATTTCCACAGTCTTCTCAACAGGTGCATTCATTACAGGCTCTGTGACCTTTTGTTCCGGCAACGTAGCCTGGACAGGACGATTGCAACCTGCAAAAAGCAACAAAACAAGAAAGGGTGCGAGACGTACGGGCAAGAGGTTCTTCACTGCGTTTCCTTCCGAGCAGAGTTTTTGCCTCCCTTATCCCAGCCAATACGGCATGAAATTGCCAGACACGTCATTCACCCCATGATGACGGTCCGTGCAAGAGAGGCTTGCATACAGGAAACTGTACCCCAGCTCCGGGGAAACGTCCAGTAAAAAGAGCAGGAACCTTGCCTATCGGTCAAACACACTTGCTCCGGTTGCCGTAATGGCAACCACAACCGGCATCTGTTCCACCTCAAGCTCAAGCAGGGCTTCCGGTCCGAGTTCAGCAAACGCCACGGTCCTGGCGGAACGGACACACGAGGCGTACAGGGCTCCACACCCTCCATAGGCTTGCAGGTACAAGGCCTGGTTGCGCTTGATCGCCTCCACCACCTGTTTCGACCGAGGTCCCTTGCCGATCATGACCTTCAGACCATGATCGAGCAGAAGCGGAGCAAACGGATCCATCCGTGCACTGGTCGTGGGACCGCAGGAGCCGATCACCTTCCCTTCCGGCGCAGGTGATGGCCCCATGTAGTAGATGCAGGCCCCTTCCAAGCCGATGGGTAGCGGCTGGTTTTCTTCCAACAAGGACGCAAGCAGCTTGTGCACCTGGTCACGGCCCACATAGAGCTTTCCGCTCACCAGCACCTGCTCATACGGTTGAAGGGAAAGGATATCCTGTTGAGAAATCGGCAACACAAGTTCACGCATCCTCGCCCTCCCAAACCACCTTGGCCTTGCGGTCAGCCCAACAGTTTATGGATACCGCCAACGGGAGACCGGCGATATGGGTGGGTTCCTGCTCAACCGCTGCACCCAAGGCGGTGATGACACCACCAAGGCCACCGCTTCCGATCTCGGTCTCCTGCACCGCCGCAAGAATCTTCTCTTCCAGTGCTGCATAGCGCGCATCCTGGTGATGCTGATCCACCGGCCGCAGCAGGGCACGCTTGCTCAGGTATGCAGCGCGGTCCATGCTCCCACCGAGACCCACTCCCAGGAAGATGGGAGGACAGGGCTTTCCTCCGGCAGACAGGACGATGCTTTTGACCGCTTCTATGACACCTTCTTCCCCACACGTTGGATTGAGCATGCGGACCTGGCAGCAGTTCTCACTGCCGAAACCCTTGAGCAGGATCTGGATGGTCAGCGAGGAGCCCTCCACCGGTTGCCACCAGATGACTGGGGGAAGATTCGTTTGGGTGTTGGTTCGCTCGTAGACCGGCTCCTCCACCACCGAACGGCGGTAATATGCCTTGCTCACCGCAAGGGCACACCCTTCAAGAATGGCGTTCTCGATGGCGGCAAGACCGAGCGGGCAGGTTTTGCCCACATCGACGAAAACCAGGAACATTCCGGTATCCTGACACATGGGCAGGGAGTGGGCATCGGCAAGCTCCAGATTCTTCGCAATGGCATCAAGGACGGCCCTGCTTGCTTCACTGGTCTCTGTCTTCTGTGCCCAGCGGATGCGATCAAGCACGTCCCCTGACAGGTGGGAAACGGCATGCATAAGTTCGTTGGCAATACGATCAGCGAGTTTCATCAACCTCATCCTTCCAATTGGGATCATACAACCACGGGTGCGTGGTGAAATATGATCCTATCAGTTTGAGTATGAGCAGGACAACTGCAATGCCTACCACCAGACCCATGAAGTCTGCAGCCAAATCCAGCCATTCGCGTGTACGACCGAATGCCGGCTGCATCAGTTCAACCATGAGACCCAGCAGTGTCCCGGCAACCAGTGTGTAGATGATGGAAGGACCCGCCCAGGAGGTCAGATGAAGTGTTGAGTGCGGTTTCTCCTGCACCTTGCGCTGTTTTCCCGAACCAGGGATTCTCAGGGTTGCCAAGAAAAAGAAAAACCCGAAAGCTGCATAGGCAGCCATATGGTCACCCTTGTCTGCAAAAGGAATCCAGGAGATGCGCGGGTATGCTTCCTTTGGAATGAAGGAGAGATAGAGGACCAGGATCACCACCAACACCGTGAAGGCTATTCCCACGGTCCGAACGATCATTTGCAATGGAATCCTACCACGCATAGTTATCCCCTTGTCGATATCCCTTCTCATGCATCTCAGCTCTCACCGCCTCAAGAAATTGATGCTTGTCGGCAAAGTGACGGGGCGAGACGAGTCGATGACTGGGAGTTTCACACATCATCCGCTCAATGACAATCGAGGGGTTGAGACAGCGGAGAAAAAGAATACTCTGCTGCACATGCCGCCGCATCGAAGCCACACTGACCTCACCCTGGCGGTACCACCCATCGAGCCTCGTTCCCCCGCAGACGTGGAGGTTGTGAATTTTCACTGCCTCACTGTGCACCTGGTTCACCAGCTGTGCAGTCCGCATATAGGCATCCTTCCCTTCTCCCGGAAGACCGAGTATTACATGAGTACAAACACCAATACCCGCAGAATGTAACGAATTTACTGCAGAAATGTAGTGTTTTACCCCTTCATTACGTTCCAGCAGGGACAGGGTCTGCTCATCTGCGGTCTGCAGGCCAAGCTCAACCCAGACCCGTTTCACCCGGTTCTGGCAGCTCGCCAGCAAAGCGACCACCTCATCATCGATGCAGTCGGAACGGGTGGAAACAATCAGTTCGACGAAGGGACCCTGTTCCAGGCCGGCATCGTAGAGAGCCTTGAGTGCTCCAATGCTGTCATACGTATTGGTGTATGCCTGAAAGTAGAGCGAGTACAACTGCGAGTGATATCGGTTGGAAATGAATTGTTTGCCCCGAGCGACCTGCTTTTCCACCAGTGCGATGCGAGCAGCGAGCTCCATGGGCTCTCGTTGTGCATGAGCAGAAACTGCATCCTGGAACGCACTGTCATGCTTGAACCTGCTCTCGCGATGACGCAAATAGGTGGATGCGCTGCCGGTTCCATCACAGTAGGCACAACCACCACTTCCATCGCCTTGCCTGTTGGGACAGGAAAAGTGTGCATCCACCCCAATGCGATAGACAGCCTGGCCGTAGGTTCGGCGCAAATGCTCGGAATAGGAGCGATAGGGACTTTCCATCAATAGGCACCAACCAGGAACGTCACCTTTCCCCCAATGCTGGTACCCAGACTCACCAGCACTTCCCCCAAGGGAGTATCCAAAGCAAGCGAGATTCCCAAACCGAGGTCCCATTGGGTTGGGGAGAACAGCCCATCAGAAGAGGCTTCCACTCCCAGGTAGGGATCGTATGCATCAAACAAGGCAAGGCGGACATTCACCTTGCAGAAAGCAGGATAGCCCAATACCTCGGTCAGCCGATGGGTCCAGCTGCTTCCCGCCATTGCCAAATCCCTTCGCAAGGAGAGCGGGCTGTATCCGGGAACACCGAACGGGAAGCCCATGTCCGCATAACTGGAAAGCAGTGCATAGGGCTCGCGGAACATGGAAACCTGCAGATCATACCCCAGACTGTCTGCATAGGTAAGGGCAAACTTCTGTTCCCAAGCAAGCCTGAATGCATAGAGAGGCTCCTTGAGATAGCCGCTTCTCACAAGGACATCCAAACGATAGCCATGTGAGGAAAACCGACTGTCCAACGTGGTCGAAAGCAGGCTCAGCTCGAGTTGGGGAAACGCAAGAAACTGCTTTGGGTACCTACTGTCATGCAGGCCGATGAGATCATACCATCCATCAAGCTTGAGATGGGTGTATTCACCGATATGCACATCCAAGCCCAAGGTGGCACGGAACGCACGGTCCAGCGGTGCACTGCGTTGGGCATCCACCAAAGCATTGTGCGTTGACATACTCCCGCTTGCATAGGCGAGCGAGAGATGCACATCCCACGTACCGAGAGCATTCACGGCAAAGGGATGGCTGAGGCCTGCACCCAAGCCTGTCTTCTGCCCGAGACTTGCCTGGATGAGGAAGGTGAAATCGCTGTCTCCAATCTGGGCAAGCGAGGCATCCAGAAATACATCCGAACGGTACCAAGCTGAGGAAGAGGGAAGCGCATTGGAAAAACCGGCGTCCATCTGGAAACCCATGCTGATGTTTGCACTGCGTGTTCCGAACCCTCTCGTCTGGACCAGCAGCACCCCATCATCAGCCATTTCATAACTGACGGTTGCCAAGGCATGAGCCTTGCGCAGCTCCCTCATCCGCAGGTTGAGCTCGGTTGCCGTCTGCTTGTCCAATCGACGCCCGAGAAAACGGGAGAACATCGACTCTTCCACGAGCGAATGACCGGGATTCAGGGAGATATCCCTCACCTCAAGTTGGAGAATCATCGGGTTTGGAAGCAAGCTGTACGGGCCTGGCCGGTCAGGATCCAGGACCACAAGTCCACGCTCTTGTGCAATCCGGTCTGTCAGTTCGGAAAGCTCTGCCTCCTTTTCCTCCACCGCCTCACGGCCAAGAGCCAGGATCTCCTCGTATTTGGAAAAATCCAGGGTATAGATTTCCTGAAGCTTGGGGAAAAAGACCAGGTCTGCCTGACTGTGCTGCCTCTTTGCCGTATCCTGGGTGACCAGAATGATGGTTTGCATGGTCATGGCGGAAAGGCTTTCCAAGTTGGTATACTCCTGCACCTGCATCTCGTTCACATCACAGGCTATGACGATGTCCGCACCAAGCGAACGTGCCAGCTCGATGGGCAGGTTGTCCACCACCCCGCCATCAACCACCAAACGCCCATCCTTGTAGGGATAGGGAGTGAAGACAATGGGGATGGAGATACTGCTTCTGATGGCACCCACCAGAGATCCGCTGTCATGGACAATCCTCTCCTTGGTCATGGCATCTGCAGAGACACAGCGGAACGGAATGGGAAGCGCATCGAAATCGACTGGGGCGGGATGTCTGGAGAACAGATACCCTAGCAGTTCAAGTATCCGCTGGTCGCCGATGAAAGCTGGAGCATTGCCGATCCCCGTATCCCCGAAGCCCAGGGAGAACGCTTGGTTGTGGGTATAGGCAAACACATTGTCCTGCTTACGCTTGGTATCGAGCACCGGCTCGGCAAAGAGCCCCACCAGATCCGTATCCTCGAGCAGGGAACGGATCTCCTTGGGGGTGTATCCCGCACTGTAGAGCCCGCCGACCAAGCTACCCATGCTGGTGCCGAGCACCAGGTCAATGGGAATGCCCTGCTCTTCCAGGGCCTCAAGCACTGCAATGTGGGCAAGACCTCTTGCCCCTCCGCCTGAGAGGACCAGCGCAATCTTGGGAGTGGCGCAAAGTGGGCTGAGACCAAGCAAAACCAGCAACAGCAGCAGAAGGATGCGCCGCATACCGCTACCCCAGCCGGGAGGAGAGAAAACCCTGGTTGCCGTTGAGGAAGGAGAGGTAGTCCAACTCCTTTCGTTTTTCCAGCTGCAGGTGGGTCACCCACAACAGGCCATCGCCGGTGGCAATGCCGATGCCTTTTCCTTTCTGTTTGCACACCACGGTTCCCGCCGCAACGTTTGGAGGTACCGGATCACTGCCCGCCTCGGCAAGCGAGCCATGAACACCGGTAATCATCAGGCTCTGCCCAGCATAGACGGTTCGTGCCTTCGGCCAAGGAACCAATGCCCTGATCTGGGCATGGAGGGTTTTTGCACTCTGTGCAAAATCAAGCACTCCCATCGAGGAATCGATGAGTGTGGTATAGGTTGCCTCTCCGGCCTGGGGTGAAAAGGAGGCACTGCCTCGTTCCAGATCCCGCAACGAGGAGAGCGCAAGCTCGGCTGCCAGCGTACTGACCTTGGCGGTCAGGCTCTCGGTGGTCTCCGTACCGTCAAGAGGCAGAGTGCACGAAGCGAGAATGTCGCCACTGTCCATCTCCTTGGCAATGCGTTGGATGCTGATGCCGGTCATCCCAGCTTGGCTGAGGATTGCCCCCTGGATGGGGCTGGGACCGCGCAGAAGAGGAAGCAAGGAGGGGTGGATGTTCAGCTTCTCCCCGGTAAACAGACTGAGAAATTTCGGTCCGAACATACGACCGTAGGCAAAGCAAAGCAGGGTGTCACACCCAAACGGGGCGACAGCAGAACGAGCCTCACTGCCAAGGCGGTCGAACTGCACCACCTCAAGCCCAAGGCGAAGCGCCTCCGTCTTGACCGCAGGCGGAACAAGGGCCTTGCTGCGAGCATGTGGCTTGTCGGTGTTGGTCAATACCGCACCGATCTCAAACTGCTCTGCCAAGGCCCTCAGGGTAGGTACTGCGATTTCACTTGTTCCTGCAAACAGGATCCTCACCGCTCTTTTCTCCTCTTCCCCTTCGTGCGTTTCTCATAGGCTTTCACCATCTTTTCCTTCTCTTCGTCGGAAAGACGGTCAATGAAGAGCACCCCGTTGAGGTGATCATTCTCGTGCTGGATGGCACGGGCAAGCAAGCCCTCCGCCTTCACGGTGAATACTTTTCCCTCGATGTCCTGGGCCTGGATGGTAACCCTGGCAGGCCGCTGGACATCATGCCAGACTCCGGGGATGGAGAGACACCCCTCCTCTGCCGTATCGGTCTCGATGGAGGTCTCAATGATCTGAGGATTGATGTATGCACGCTTCTCAACACCTTGGATGTTGATCACAAACAAGCGGCTGGGAACACCCACCTGCGGAGCGGCAAGACCGACGCCATCGGCTTCGGACATAGTTTCGAACATGGCATCGACCAGCACACGCAGGCCGCTGTCAAATTTGGTTATCGGTTGGCACTTTTCTCCAAGCACCTCTTCACCTAGTGTATAAATATCTAACATAGTGATTCAACTATACCAACACGCATGTCTCTGGTCAACTTCACGACGAACTGTACACCCACAGGACAAAGATTGGCAGAATCTAGGCAAATCATTTGGACAGATTTATTATTATGTACAACAGCGCCTGTGTGAATCGATTCCTCAGGCTACACGATGGAGCAATGAGGATTCGCACCCAGACCTGAAAGGAGACGGCAATGCGAAGGTTTGCCCTATGCGTACTGGCTCTCTCTCTTGTTCTGCTGCCCACCGGCTGTGAGGATGATGAACTTCCCCTCACTGCAACCCAACTCAGAATCCAGGCATTGCTCGACCAGCTTCATGTTGCCGACCAGGAGGTGGACACCTTCAAGGCGGCGAATGGGGGGGCGTTCCCATCCGGCTATTCGGAAAGCGGCTCAAACCCCATTGTACGAACCTACACCAACTACACCAATGCCAATGGGGTGCTGATCGATGGCACGGACTCACTGACCGGTCCGACCTTCCCCCAGTACGGTTCGATGGACATGGATTTCAGCGGGGGCAGTGTGGGGACACTGGTGCGTTTGAGGCTGAACATCACCATTCCGGCGGTAGGGCCCAGGACCTGTACCCTCTGCAAGCTTGATGAGACCGATGTGACCGAGGAAGCCCAGGCACTTTTCAACCGGTAAGAGCCTAGAGCAGCTGCAGAGGATCGAGATCAACCTCAAGATACACCCCCGATGGCGGGGTGTAGGTGTTCAGTACGGTGGCCACCAGATGGTGGGTCTCACTCGCTTCACGTCCTGAGATGAGAAGATGGTACCGGTAGTTGGAGGCAATCTTCTCCAAGGGACACTCACTGGTGCACAAGACCTCGGTCTTCCCCTCTTTGGCGCACTGGTTGAACCGTTCTTCAAGCAGTTCAGACTCCCGTTCCACTTTCTCCTTGCTGCGACCACGCAGGACCAGATTCACCAATCGGCTGAAGGGAGGAAAGCCGGTATCCTTGCGTACCGCAAGCTCCTCTTCGTAAAATTGCCCAAGGTTGTCTTCCAGCGCATACCGTATCGCAGGGTTCTCCGGATGGAAGGTCTGGATGATGACCCTTCCCTTGTCGTTGTACCGCCCCGCCCGGCCCGAAACCTGGACAAGCAGGCTGAACGTACGCTCCTGGGCGCGGAAGTCAGGAATATTCATCCCGCTGTCAGCCAGTACGATACCGACCAACTCCACCAGGGGGAAATTCAACCCCTTGGCAACCATCTGTGTTCCCAGGAGGATATCGATCTCACCTGAGCGGAAGTCGGAAAGCACTTTGGCGACATGCCCTTTCTTTTTTGCACTGTCCGTATCGAGTCGTTCGATGCGGGCCTGGGGAAAGAGAGAGCGCACCTCTTGCTCCACCATCTCGGTCCCAAAACCGCTGTAGGAGACATCAAGGCTCCGGCACTCCGGGCATACCTTCATCGGCTCGGCACGGTAGCCGCAGTAGTGACAGACCATCTGGTTCGTACTCTTGTGATAGGTCAGCGACACATCGCAGTTCGGGCAACGCAGCTCGTAGCCACAGCTGTTGCAGTGGAAAAAGTAGGAAAACCCCCTGCGATTGAGAAAAAGGATCACCTGATGCTTGGACGCCAGCGTCTCCTTGATGGCCTGTCTGAGGGTGGTGCTGATCACCGACTTCTCAAAGGCAAGGTTGACCACCTCCATTTTGGGCATGCTCCCACCGGCCACCCGATTCTTCAGGTAGTGAGCCTGGACCTGGGACCCGTCCTGCATCAGGCTGTACGCTTCCAGGGAGGGGGTGGCGCTGCCCATGACCAGCAGGGCACCCTCAGTCTGGCACCGCCTCTGGGCTACCTGGCGTGCATGGTAGCGAGGCGTGTTGCCGCTCTTGTAACTGTTCTCATGCTCCTCATCGAGGATGATCAGCCCAAGGTTGGGGAAAGGGGCAAACACTGCACTGCGCGCACCGATGGCCAGCTGAACCTCGCCATTGAGGATTCGTTTCCACTCCCTGAGCCGCTGGCTGGGAGTAAGTGCAGAGTGAAGGATTGCTACCTTGTTCGCAAACCGATTGGTTACCTGCCGTGCCAGTTGGTGGGTGAGCGTAATCTCCGGAACCAGGTAGATGACAGACTTGCCCTGCCCTATGACCGCTTCGGCACAGCGAAGGAATACCTCGCTCTTGCCGCTGCCGGTCACTCCGAAGAGGTAGTGCATCTGCTTGGTGGAGGAGAGGATTGCATCAATGGCATTCTGTTGCTCTTCACTGAGATGCTCGACCTTCTCAAGCAGCAGGTCCTCTTCCACATCAAGGACAGGGGGACTGACGTCACGCCGTCCTCCGGGAATCATCATGCTCAAGGCCTCGCCCTGGCTGCAGAGATAGAAGCGTGCCATCCACTGGGCCAAAGCAATGTTCTGTTCTCCAAACAAGGGTTTTTCGTCGATGACGCGTTTGATCGGCCTGACCTCATAGGAAGCTTCGAAGTTCTCCAAGACAGCGACCACATACGCCGTCATCTCCCGCTTGCCGAAGGGGACAACCACGCGCTGACCGATACCAACGGCTGTCTTGAGTGCATCAGGGATACGGTAGGTGTACGGATCTTTCAGCGGAAGGTCCAGGACAACCTCCACAAAGTTGGGCATCAGGACCTCCCGTTCAGCGGGGTTGCCAGATAGGCTGCCACTTTCTTCAGGTCTTCCCACACCGGGCGCTTGAGCTCTTCGTTGCGCAACACCCCTGCAGGATGGTAGGTGGCAACCACCGGTATGCCCTCATAACGGAAGAAACGACCACGCAACTTCCCCACCCCGTCGGGGGTCTGAAGCAGGGCATGGCAGGCAACTGCCCCGACAAGCAGGATGATCTGGGGCTTCACCAGCTGAATCTGGCGCTTGAGGTAGGGCAGACAGGCTGCAACCTCATCGCCTTCGGGATTACGATTCTCCGGAGGCCGGCATTTGACAATATTGGCTATGTAGACATTCGTCTCCCGGCTCATCGAGATGGCTCCCAGCCAGCTGTCCAGATACTTGCCGGCTTTGCCGACAAAAGCCCTGCCGCTCGCATCCTCCTCGGCACCGGGGCCTTCCCCGATGACCATCAGACGGGCAGGGATGACCCCCTCACCAAAAACCGTATGCGTACGGGTTTCGCTGAGCTTGCACTTGGTGCACCCTTCGACCAGATGCTGCAGTTGCTTCAGCCCAGTCCCCTGTACACTCTGTGGGTCAATGGTCTGCGGAAGCATGGACTGCACAAGCTCTTCGTAATCCACTTCGGTCGCACAAAGCGGCTTGTGCCCCACAAGAGCCTCAGCCTCATCACATACATTCACAAACTGCTTGAGCGCGTAGGTCAGCGCTTCAGCCTTGTCCTGGTCAGCTGTCATGGCCTACCTCCTCAAACCACGCGTATTCATCCCGATCATAACTGATGCGGTAGAGATAGAGCCCGGAAGCCACGGCTGTCCTGCCTGCCTTGCTGCGCTCCTTGCTCTCCAGAATAGCGGAAAACTCCTCGACAGGCACGCCCTTTTCGGCAAACTCCATCATGGAGCCCACCAACGAACGAACCATTTTGTAGAGAAATGCATTGCCGCAGATGGTGTAGCTGAGCAAAGGCTGACCCCATCGGTCGGTCTCGAACGACCAATAGGACTCATAGATGTCACGCCACTTGCTTGGGCACAAATCCCCACTGGCAGTGAAGGTGGTGAAGTCGTGGGTGCCTTGCAGCACCTTCGCATAGCCATTGAGCACCTCAAGGGAGGGAAAACGCTTTACCTTTGCAACCAGCTGGTCGTCAAAGGCTGTCATCTCTGCCTCTTGCTTGAAGTAATAGCGGTACATCCGTGCCATGGTGGTGTAGCGGGCATGGAATGAACCATCCACCTCACTGCTCTCCAGAATCCTGATATCGGTGGGAAGCAAGCGGTTCAGGGCACAACGGAAGACCGAGGCCTGCACCTTCTGGTTGGAGATGTCCATGTGGCAGACCTGGCCAAGGGCATGCACCCCGCTGTCGGTCCTGCCGCTGCCTACGATCTCAAGACGCTCGCCGATCATCTGCTCAACAGCCTTCTCCAGCACCTCTGCCACCGCAAGGGCGTTGGACTGTTTCTGCCATCCGCTGTAGTGACTTCCATGATAGCTTACGGTGAGCCGAATTCTCCTGAGCCCTTCGCCGAGCATTTCCAGCTCGGGCCGTTTCCAATCAGAACGGGCCATCAGCGCCTCCGCCCAGCACCACCATGGCGACAGCCACCGGCTGGTCATGGCTGATGGAAACCAAGGCCTTGCGTGCACCCAGCAATTGGAGAGCCTTGCCCTCCAGACGAAGCACCGGTCTTCCGTCGCTTTGCCGCTCAACGCGGATTTCCTGCAGGCTCAGCCCCGAAAGGCCGGTACCCAAGGCTTTCCCGAACGCTTCCTTTGCTGCAAACCGTCCGGCAAGGTACTCAGCCCGTCGCTCAGAAGACAGCAACTCGGCTTCCTTCAGCTCCTCAGGATGGAACATTCGCTGGCAGGCATGCTCGGAAAGATGTTTCATTCGGTCGATGTTCACCACATCAATGCCGATTCCCATATCCATCAAGGCAAGCTCCTCTGGGCAAAGAGAATCCGATACTGGTTGGGATTGGCGACCAAAGAGATGCCGGCACCATCGAACACCCGTTCATCGTAGGTGAGCACAACCAAGGAAGTGGAAATACCCTCTTCCGTCACCTCGGAGAAGTCGATGGTCGCCTCTATGGCATTGGGATTGATCAGATAGATGACATCCTCATCGCCCCGGATGATCACCTCCACCGATGTTGGCACAAGGCTTTGGGCCTCAAGCGAGGGAGGAAGACTCACCTCAAGGGGGATGGTCACCACCCTCGCGCCAAGCGTCGAGTACTGGATGAAAACATACACCAGGAGGGCAAACACCAAGGAGAGGACCTTGGCCGGCCAATTGAGCAGGAGTGACTGCATATGCTTACTCAGTTTCGTCACTGCCTGCCTCCTGCATGAGCTCCTCGGGAGTAATGTCATGGTAACTGAACAGAGCAAGCAACATGCGCTTGATCGTATTGGTGTCCAGGTCGTAGTACAGGTTTGCATTGTAGGTCATGCTGATAGCCCCGGTCTCCTCACTGACAACCAGGACCACGGCATCCGACTCCTCCGCAAGCCCCAAGGCTGCGCGGTGTCGGGTACCAAAACTCTTCTTGATGTCCGTCTGCTCGGAGAGCGGAAGATAGCATCCGGCTGCAACGATTCGGCCGCTCTGGATGACCATCGCCCCATCGTGCAGCGGTGTATCGTGGTCGAATACCGTCAGGATGAGGGAGGTGGAGAGGTCGGCATTGATCCTGGTGCCGCTGTCGATGATGTTCTTGATTCCCAGCCGCCGGGGAAAGACAATCAGGGCCCCGCGCCGCTTGTTCACCAACACATTGCAGGCATTGAGGATTGAATCAATCTGGTCACTGCTGGTGGTCTGCGTACCGATACGGAAAAGTCGGCTTCCTCCGCTCCACAACTGGGTGAAGGAACGCCTGAGCTCAGGCTGGTAGACGATGCAGATGAATATGGTTGCCGGGATGCTGATGTATCGGAAAAAGAAGAGCAGCACCTCCAGCTTGAGGATGTAGCTGAGTGCATAGGTGGCGAAGAGCACCACCACAACCTTGACGATCTGCTGGGCCTTCGTCTGGGCAATGGTTGTGTAGAAGCGATAGAAAAGCCATGCAAGCAGACCCACCTGCAAGGCGGGCCGCAAAAACGAGAGCATGGACTGCATCGTATCAAGGACCATTCGGTACTCCTACTCCTCCGTAACCCAATCCAAGGTACGGTTCACTGCTTTCTTCCAGAACCGTATCTTCTGCTGACGCACTTCATCGTCCATCTTCGGCTCCCAGCGCTTCTCTTCCTGCCAATAGGAGGAGAGCTGGTCCAAATCCTTCCAGATCCCAACCGAAAGCCCGGCTGCATACGCAGCGCCGAGGGCCGTGGTTTCCACCACCTTGGGCCGGATCACCGGAATGCCCAGAAGGTCGGCCTGGAACTCCATGAGCGGGGTGCTGTTCGTCAAGCCTCCGTCAACCTTCAGGGTCGTCATCCTGATGCCGCTGTCCTTCTCCATACCCTTGAAGATGTCATGGGCCTGGAATGCGGTGGCCTCAAGAATGGCTCTGCTGAGGTGGGCTCGTGTCGCAAACCCGGTAAGGCCGGCTATGACCCCACGCGCATCACTTCTCCAGTAGGGAGCAAAGAGACCACTGAATGCAGGGACAATATATACACCGCCGCAGTCTGGCACAGAGGAGGCCAGTTTGTCCAGTTCCTGCGGATTTGATACAATTTTCAGGTTGTCGCGTGCCCATTGGACAAGCGAACCGGCAACCGCAATGGAACCTTCCAGTGCGTACAAAGGAGGCTCATCCCCCAGTTGATAGGCCACGGTGGTGAGCAAGCCCTGTTCACTGGTTACCAGCTTGCGGCCGGTGTTCACCAACAGGAAACAACCCGTCCCATACGTGCTCTTGCCCAATCCTTCCGAAAAACAAGCCTGCCCGAACAAGGCTGCCTGCTGGTCACCCAGGATGCCGCACACGGGAACCTCGGAACGCAACGGCCCGCTGGGGGTGGTGTGTGCATAGATTGTCCCCGAGGAAGGAACAATGGTGGGAAGCGCACACTTGGGGATGTTGAACAGTGCAAGCAGGTCATCATCCCACTGGCAGGTCTCGATATTCATCAACAGGTATCGGCTGGCATTGGTCACATCGGTCACCAAGGCCTTGCCGCCGGTCAGGTTCCAGGCCAGCCAGGTATCGATGGTACCGAAGACCACATCGCCTTTCTCAGCCTCATCCCTCAATCCTTCGACATGATCGAGCAACCAGGCAATCTTGCTGGCGGCAAAGTAGGGACTGAAAATGAGTCCGCTCTTCTTCTGCAAATAGGAAGCTTCAACCTCTTTTTTCAGGTGCTCAATGAGCTCTGCACCCCGGAGGTCCTGCCAAACGATGGCATTGTGCCAGACCTTCCCGGTCTTGGGGTTCCAGGCAACAATGGTTTCCCGCTGGTTGGTGATGCCGATGCCCTTGATATCACTACCCTTCAGGTTTGCCGCCTTGAGTGCCTTGCTGATACATTCGCTGCTATTGTCCCAAATCTCCCAAGGATCATGTTCGACCCAACCGGGCTGGGGGAAAATCTGCTGATGCTCAAGCTGGTGGGAGCTTACAATGGTTCCCTTTTCGTCAAACACAATAAAACGGGTACTGGTGGTCCCTTGGTCCAATGCTCCGATGTACTTCACGCAAAACCTCCTCTTTACGCCAGTATAGCTTCTCACCTCTCTTTTTGAAAGGCAAAAAGCGAGAAAGGGATACTGGATTTACCCTACCGCCAAAGGCTCTGGGCGTGGTATACTCTCCTTCATGAAACTGAAAGATATCCTTGCATGTGTAGATGCGGTGCTCGTCTGCGGAGAGTCCCATCTGGAAGACGAAGTGAAACGAGGCTTTGCCAGTGATCTGATGAGTGACGTACTCACCATCCTCGAGGATGACATCCTGCTGATCACCGGCCTATCCAACAACCAGGCCATCAGGACTGCCGAGATGAGTGACATCTCCAACATCCTCCTGGTTCGCAACAAGAAACCCAGCCAGACGATGATCGACATGGCAAACGAGTTGAACATCGCCTTGGCCTACACCTCATACTCCCTTTTCAAGACCAGTGGCCTTCTCTTTGCACAAGGGCTGAAGCCGGTATATTGAGATGCGACAGGAGTATCTCGTCCCAGCACAAGACTTCTCAGTGGCAGGTGTCGCCTCAAGCAATCTGAAACGATTGCTCAAACAGCTGAACATTGACCCATTGACCATCAAGCGCATCATGGTCGCCGTCTTTGAGGCGGAGGTCAATGTGATCGCCCACTCTTATGGGGGAAGGATTGTCTGTGACCTTGAGGAAGAGAAGATCACCATCCAGGTCATCGATACCGGTCCTGGAATACCCGATCTCGATCTTGCCATGACCGAAGGCTGGTCGACAGCCAGCGAGCAAGTCAGGGAGTTGGGCTATGGGGCAGGCATGGGACTCCCGAACATCAAGAAGAATTGCGATCACCTCACCATCAAGACCAAGGCTGGTGACCACACCCACATCACCATAGGCTTCTCTCTCAAGGAGAGCATATGAGCGACTTGAGTCTGCACCACTCCCTGCAAGTCATCAATGAAGCATGCAAGGGGTGCACCCACTGCATGAAGCGCTGTCCCACCGGGGCCATCCGCATTTCCAAGGGCAAGGCGGTGATTTCTGCCGACCTCTGCATTGACTGCGGCCAATGCATGGCGGTCTGTCCCAACCATGCGATCAGGATCGAACAGGACCCGCTTTCCCAGCTGCAGCGCTTCACCTACCGGGTGGGAATCGTACCCGCCCCCTTCTTCGCCCAGTTCCCCGACACCCTCACCGTCACGCAGGTGCTTGCCGCCCTGTATGACATCGGTTTCACCCACATCTATCTGGCGGAAACCGGCATCGATATCCTGGATGTCCTGGAGGCAGAGGAAAAGGAGAAACCCCTTCCCCTGATCAGCAACTTCTGCCCGGCAGTCCAGCGTCTCATCCAGATACGCTATCCCCTGCTGGTGGGAAACCTGTCCCGGCTCAGGTCCCCAGCCCAAGTCACCGCCATCTTTGCAAAAAGTGAATTGGCTGCCTTTGGGGAAAGCCTGGGAATCTTCTACTTCACCCCCTGTGCCGCCAAGATTGCCCAGTTCAAGACCGAGGGGTCGGAGGAACACCGGCTCTTTGATGGGATCATCAATTTCGATACCGCCTACAACCAGGTGAGTGTCCTGCTGGCTCGGGAGAAAGAGCGGTATGCAAGCAAGCAGGCCGGTTTCACCTTTCCCCACTGCACCCGCAAAGCCTTGCGCTGGAGCTTGGTGAAAGGACAGAGCTCGAACCAGAAAGGCAGGGCCCTGGCTGTTGATGAGATGCACAATGTCATTGAGTTTCTCGATATCCTGGAAGACGAACAGGAGACCAGCCTGCAATTTCTTGAGCTCGATGCATGTGCCGAAGGGTGTGTCGGGGGAATTCTTACCGTCCGCAACCGCTTTTTGGCCACCGAGCAGTTGCGGCATTGGTCAACGAACCTCCCCAAGGAACTCCCCCAGGACCTGACCGAACGCATCCTTGCACAGAAACACTCGTTTGAGAACAACCTTTGCCTGGATGCACCTCAACCCAAGCAGGTGTTGGGATTGGACAAGGATCGGTCGAAAGCCTTGCAGAAACTGGAAAAGGTCGACAGAATCCTTGCCGTTCTGCCCGGAATCGACTGCGGCTTGTGCGGATGCCCATCCTGCCTTGCCCTTGCCCAGGATGTGGCCAAGAGCCAGGCAAGCCTGCGCCAGTGCGTGGTGCTCAAGCTCAAGGACCCGAAGGAACTTAACTCACTGGCGCGCATCTGGGGCGAACGGCCTACAACGGCAGGCGGACAGATGGACGATCAAGCATAGGATGCTTCTCTTTCTCCGCTTCCAGGAGCTGGGAACCGGAGAGCACCACATACGAATCCTCACGAATGGCGTGCTCAAGCAAGGCTTGCGCCCCTTCGTTGATCGCCTTCCCATCCACACTGAGCAACTGCTCACGCCTGAGCGCCCTGAACTCATCACTGATACGGTAGAGCAAGCGCCGGAAGGCCAACATGGATTCCTGTGCAGGGGAAAGCGGCTTGATCTCCGTTGCGATGAGGGTGATCAGGGCGTTCTCGATCTGTTTCGCCTCAACAGCCGTTGAGGCATATTTGGTGAGGATGCGTTTGAAATCACTATAGGTGCCGGCAATGCGGGGATCACGATAGGACGAGAAGACAAACATCTCCTCCATGACATCCGCGTTGGCGGAAACGCCGTACGCTCCCCCTTGCCCGCGAACCACTTCCCACAAGTCATTGGTGCTGAGCAACTGGCCGAGCACCACCTGGGCAGCCTGCAACACCGTACCCTTGGCACTGGTGCGCATGGCCCACGCCGCATAACTGACGGTGGAAGGGAGACGATAGAGCTGCACTTCATGCACAAGCCCCTTGCTCACCTGCTCATAGGAGCGCATTTTTCTCACAATCTCCTCACCCTCGGCAAACGAGAGCACAAAGCGCTCCCAGACAGCAGTAAGCGGTGCAACCTTATCCTCATCACAGCTGAGGTGGCTGATCAGACGCCGTCGGTTGTAGAGTTTTTTCTGGAGCAATGCCAGTTCCTCGGCGAGCGGGGCCAGTGCATCATCCTTGAGGGAGTCGAGGAAGAACCACTGCTGGAGGCCGGAGAGCTGCTCCCCTTCCCATTGGATCGGGCTGAAGACACTTGCCGCACTGAGGGATGCAAAGCTATGGGCACTGTAGGTGACACTGTCTGCAAAGTCGGTGCGATAGTTGTTCAACACCAGCTTCAGTTGCTTCAGGTCGGTCACATTCGCCTTGCCCAGCAGTTCACTGATGAAGAGCATGGCCTCCTCAAAATCCTCATACAGGGTCTTGGCCCTGCACAGCATGACCAAGGTGTCTTCCCCACGATTGGACGAGCCCATCTCGACAAAGAGGTTGAAGTCCCCGGTCAGATGTTTGAGTTTCTGGGAGACTTCGCTGTAGGAGAGGTCCCCGATTCCTGTCATCTGCACCATGCGGGTGAAGAGCGGCAGCAAGAGCAGCTCCCGCTGGTTCAGGTCCTCGCAGCGCACCGCGAAGTCGGCATACACGATCGTATTGCAGAAGAGGGGACGGATGTACAGGTCCTGCCCCCCTGAGAGCACCAGCTCGTGTTCATTGGTGCGAACGGTGACGGGAAGGTCGCTGAGATGCAGGTACGGCACCTTCGCCAAGGCTTCAGGGGTATCGGACTCCTGCTCAAAGAGCAAAAAGCGTTGGTTCTGCTGCATCAGTTGCTTCAGGCCCTTCTTTCCCAATTCCGTCGCAAGGCTTTGGGCATACTTGGCAATGGCCTCATTCTGCCGCTTCTGGTGTTCGGCATCCGGACGGACGGTGACCAGGCAGCGGTGCTGGTTCTCCAGGAGGTTTTTCTCGATCCACTGCTCGAAATAGCGGGAATTTGCCTCGAGCTGCTGCTCGAGGTCGGCCAGCGGCTTTGCCGACTCGATGGTGCTGGTCGGCGAAAGGTCATAATTCCACCCGCGCAAGGCGCGGTTGAGCGCCCTGAAGCCGTTGGGGATGCCCCCCGGTATCTCCAGTTGCTTGAACCGTGAACGCTTCAGCGAGGTGGCGATGAGCTTGGGGTCGAGGCCCTCTTTCACAATCTGTGTCAGCGAGGAGAGGATGCACTCCTTGGCCGCTTCTTCCTTGTCACTGGCAATGCCCTTGAACCCGACCAGGAACGGCATCTGCCTGAAATCTGCACTCATCCCGCTCTCAGGAGAGATGTCCAGACCCAGCTCACTGTCCAGGAGCGCCTTGTACAGGGGAGCTGCAGGGTTTCCCAGAAGGATATCCACCAAAGTGGAGAGGGTGACCACCTCACGGGTGTCGGTCACCTCACTCGTGGACCAGGAGAGGACGATCGAGGAGTTGTCCTTCGAATCCCCCTCCTCCATCGGGCTGGTGAGCGTCACCTTACGCTCCCGGTCCCACTTCTTCGCCGGAGGGCAGATGCTGTTGACATTCAGCGATCCCCTGGTCTGCAGGTACTCTGCATCCAGGAACGCAAGCTTGTCGGCAACATCAAGAGCACCATAGAGGAAGAGCTTGCCGTTGGAAGGATGGTAGAACTGGCTGTAGAAGGCAAGGAACTGCTGGTAGTCCAGCTTGATGATCTCCTCGGGATTTCCGCCCGATTCAAAGGCAAGGGGAGTATCGGGGAAGAGGGAGCGTACCGAGCCCTTGCCGACAACCGAATCATGGTCAGCCCCATCGCCGAGCATCTCGTTGTACACAACGCCCTCAAAATGACAGGTCTCCCCGTCACAAACGAGGCGTACCCCTTCCTGCCAGAAAGTCTCCTCCCGAAGCAACGGGGCGAAGACAGCATCGGTGTAGACGTTGAAGAGGTTGTCAAAGTCCTTTTTCAGGGGGCTTGCAGCCGGATAGAGCGTCTTGTCCGGATAGGTCATCGCGTTCATGAAGGTATTGGTGCTTCCCTTGAGCAGGGACATGAAGGGGTCGCGAACCGGATAACGCTCGGACCCTGCCAATACGCTGTGCTCAAGGATGTGCGCAATCCCGCAGTCGTTGCTGGGAAGCGTGCGGAAGATATAGCTGAAGAACAGCTCGGTGTCATCGTTGACCAGCTGGAAGACCTCAAAGTTGGTCTCTATGTGTCTGAAGAGATAGCCGGTGCCCTTGTACTCCTCAAGATGGGTAATTTCCACCAACTGGAATCCCGAAACCTCATCACCGACTGTCCAAATGCGTTCACTCATGCCTCGGATCTCCTCATGACAGGACACTAGCACGAGCGTTGATGATTGACAACCCTCGGTATCACCGCTAGCGTATGCCTATGCATACCGTAGGACCCCATCTCAGCATCGCAGGAGGTTTGGACTTGGTGTTTGACCAAGCCCAGGAGCTTGGATGCAATGCCTTGGGCATGTTCACCAAGAATCAACGACAGTGGAAGGCCAAGCCGATCGAAGAGGAGCAGGCCCGGCTCTTTCGCTCCAAAGCATCAGAGGCGGGTTTCACAGCAAGCCAGATCCTGGTGCATGACTCCTATCTCATCAACCTCGGTCACCCTGATGCACAGAAGAGAGCTGTCAGCCTTGAGGCCTTTGTCGACGAGCTTGAGCGCGTACGGCAGCTGGGGCTTACGTTGCTGAACTTTCACCCAGGCTCGCATCTCGGCCTTGCCGATCCTGATGAGAGCCTCCTGCTGGTCAGCCAAAGCATCGATGAGGCGCTTGGGCGCACCGAAGGGACCATTGCGGTCATCGAGAACACCGCAGGACAGGGAACGAATCTGGGCAGTACGCTTGAGCAGCTGGCCGTCATCTACGAACGATGCCGAACCAAAGACCGGGTGGGATTCTGCCTCGACACCTGTCACCTGCATGCAGCAGGATATGACCTGTCTACGGTTGAAGGGCTTGAGCGAGTCCTCTCCCGCTTCGATGAGCTGCTCGGTCTTGAAAACCTGCGGGGAATGCATCTCAACGATGCCAAGGCCGAGGCCGGCAGTCATCTGGACCGGCATGCAAGCCTGGGAGA
>RZYT01000576.1 GCA_009930195.1 Spirochaetia bacterium
AAAAGATCCGTACCAGTCAGCATCGCCGGGATAAGTGTCCCGAATGCTGCGCATGTTCCCAGTGCCACAGACTGCCCCAGTGCGATACCGAGGTAACGCATGCTCAGACCGAAAGTCAGTCCTCCCACACCCCAAAGCACACCGTAACCTACTGCTTGCCAGGCTGCCGAGCCAGCAGATCCATAGATCGAGATCAGCTCCGGCAGTGAGCTCGCCAACAAGGCTCCCAGCAGAGGAAAGACCAGCCACGCAAAGAAACCCTGGACCAGCCAGAAATTTTCCCAGGACCACTCTTTGATTTTGTTGATGGGAACATAGGAGCTCGACTGGCCCATACTGCCCACTGCGATGATTAACAGGCCGAAGATGGTATTCATCGTTTAGTTTCTTTTGGATGTTACCTCTGATTCATACGCCTGAATTTCCTTGATGAAGGCATCACCCACAGGAACACCCTGCTTGTTGCAGTAGTAGTTATAGAGAGCGTTCCAGGGCATTCCTTTCAACTCTTCCAGGTAGGCCATCCGTTCAAAATTTTTATCCTGCTTCTCGTACTCCCTCAGTTTTGCCGTGGGTTCCAGGAGGGCCTGCAACATCGCTTTCTGGGCAGAACGGATTCCAACCACATAAGCGCCGATACGGTTGATTGATGCATCGAAATAATCTAGTCCCATATGTATACGGTCCATATGACCAGAGCGTACAATCTCCTGTGAGATGGCAAGCAGCTCGTCGGTGAGGATCACCACATGGTCGCTGTCCCAGCGTTCCGGACGGCTCACGTGCAGGGTTATCTCAGGTACAAACAACAACATGGATGAGAGTTTGTCTGAGATGACTTCGGTGGGATGGAAGTGACCGGCGTCGAGGGTGAGGAGCATGTTGTTCTTCACCGCATACCCCAAATAAAACTCATGCGACCCTACCACATAGCTTTCACTGCCAATGCCGAAAAGCTTGCACTCCACACAATCTTTCAGGTAGTCGGTGCTGATCTTTTCGGAGAGCACTTCATCGAGTGACTCCTGGAGCAGACGCCGGTGCTCATAACGAGAAACGGTTTTGTCTTTCTCCCCATCGGGAATCCAG
>RZYT01000014.1 GCA_009930195.1 Spirochaetia bacterium
GCTTGCTGTACCATTATCGGTAAATTGGCTATGGTTTGGTGAATCGGAGGCTTCACGGTGAGAATCGGGTTGGATGTTGGCTCCACTACCATGAAATGCGTTGTGCTTGACGAAACGCTCAACGTTGTCCATACAGAGTATCGCAGACACTATTCGCAGATATCCCAGACTGCAGTGACGATGCTCTCAGTCTTGCTCGATCGGTTTTCCGACCGTCCTGTCTTGCTTTCTGTCTCCGGGTCGGCAGGTCTTGGGCTTGCCCAGAATCTCAATCTGCCCTTTGTGCAGGAAGTGTACGCCACCCGCATTGCCGTCAACCACTTCCTTCCCTCCACCGATGTGGTGGTGGAACTTGGCGGAGAGGATGCAAAGATCCTGTTCCTGAAGCAGGTGATGGAAGTGAGGATGAACGGCACCTGTGCCGGTGGGACTGGATCGTTCATCGACCAGATGGCCAGCCTGCTCAATGTCGGCCAGGATGAGATGGACGAACTGGCAAAGAATGCGAAGCAACGCTATCACATAGCATCGCGCTGCGGTGTCTTCGCCAAATCCGATGTACAGCCGCTGCTCAACCAAGGAGCTGAAAAAGCGGATATTGCGCTTTCGGTCCTGTATTCGGTGGTGAACCAAACCATTGCAGGCCTTGCCCAGGGGCGACCCATCTCGGGGCAGGTCGTCTACCTCGGCGGGCCGCTCACCTTCCTCTCCCAGCTCCGACAGGCCTTCGACCAGACCCTCGGTATCGAAGGCATCTGCCCTTCAAACTCCCTCTACTACGTAGCATTGGGGAGTGCACTCAGCCCAAACGACCAGACCACGCAACTCACAGAACTGGTCTCCAAGCTCGAACACTACCAGGTAGGCAAGGCCTTCACCTCCATCCCTGCGTTGTTCACCAACGAAGATGAGTACCGGAGCTTCGTGCAGCGTCATGCACAGGCCCATCTTCCCAAACTCGATCCGAACCAGTACCAGGGGCAAGCCTTCCTTGGCGTCGATTCCGGCTCCACTACGGTAAAAGCCTGTGTCATCGATGCTGAGGGCAACCTGCTCTACTCCCGTTACCAGGAGAACAACGGGAATCCGGTCCAAGCGGTCAAGGAGTTTCTCACCACGTTCTACGCATCCTATCCGCACATCAACCTGGTCAAGAGCTGCAGCACCGGATACGGGGAACTGCTGATCAGGAATGCATTCGACTTCGAGTACTCGCTGGTGGAAACGATGGCCCACTACAAGAGTGCACGATCATTTTCACCAGACGTGGATTTCATCATTGACATCGGCGGCCAGGACATCAAGTGTTTCAAGATTGCAGACGGTACCATTGACGACATCTTCCTCAATGAAGCCTGCTCCTCGGGCTGTGGTTCCTTCCTGCAGACATTCTCAAATGCACTGGGCTACTCTGCGAAAGACGCGGCACAGCTTGCACTGCGTGCAAAGAACCCTGTCGATCTCGGTTCGAGATGCACCGTATTCATGAACAGCTCGGTCAAGCAGGCCCAGAAAGATGGGGCAAGTGTCGAGGACATCTTTGCCGGGCTTGCCATCAGTGTCGTGAAAAACGCCCTCTACAAGGTCATCCGTTCGACCGATCCCTCGCTGCTGGGCAAGCACATCGTGGTGCAAGGGGGAACCTTCCTCAACGACGCAGTGCTCCGCTCTTTCGAGCTTGAGCTGGGCTGTGAGGTTGTCCGTCTCGATGAGGCCGGGCTTATGGGAGCGTATGGATCTGCGTTGCATGCACGCAATCTGCACAGGGAAAAACCACAGGCAACCACCACGCTCACCCTGGACCAGTTGCAGCACTTCTCCCACCGGACAAAGACCATCCACTGCAAAGGATGCACCAACTCCTGCCTGCTGACGATCAACATCTTTGACGGCGAACGCAAGCTGGTCAGCGGCAATAAGTGCGACCGCATCGTACGGCCCGAAACCTTCGTCAGCGATCCGGAAAATCTCAACATCTATGCCTTCAAGCAGCAGTATCTTGCTTCACTGCATGAGGAAAGGAGTGCAAGCAGGGGGAGAATCGGGCTGCCTCTACAGCTCAATTTCTACGAGCAGCTTCCCTTCTGGCAGACCTTCTTCTCCCATCTTGGCTTCGAGGTGGTGGTGAGCAAGAGCTCCACGCGACAGACCTATCTTGACGGACAGTCCACGATTCCCAGCGACACCATCTGCTACCCCGCCAAGCTGATGCATGGTCACATCCAGGAGCTCATCGATGCGAAAGTCGATGCAATCTTCTATCCGTGCAGCAGCTACAACGTCGATGAGAAGAAGGGTGACAACCACTTCAACTGTCCGGTGGTGGCGTACTATCCGGAAGTGCTCAAGCACAATATCGCAGAGCTTGCAAACAAGAGCATCCGATTCATCTCGGACTATGTGAGCCTTGCAGACCCCGAGTTCCTGCCAAAACGCCTTCATCAGATACTGGGCAAGGAGTTCCAGCTCTCCAAAGGCGACATCCGTGTTGCCGTGAAAGCAGCCTATGAGAGCCTTGGTTCGTACCGAAAGGCGATTCGCGAACAGGGAGATCGTATCTGCAATCTGGCCAGAAGCAAGGGCTGGCCCATCATCGTGCTCTGCGGAAGGCCTTACCACGCCGATCCGGAGGTCAACCATGGCATCGACCAGCTGCTGCTTCAGTGTGAATGCGCCGTGATCAGCGAGGATGCCCTCTCCCATCTGGTGGAGAAGGAGAAGCGGACGGTACTCAACCAATGGACCTATCATGCCCGCATGTACGACGCTGCCCGATATGTGGCCACCCAAAAGGACATGCATCTGATCCAATTGGTCAGTTTCGGCTGCGGCCTCGATGCCGTCACCACCGATGAGGTGCGTGACATCCTCCGCAAAACCGACAAGATCTACACCCAGATAAAGATCGATGAGATCGTGAACCTCGGGGCTGTGAAGATTCGTATCCGCAGCTTGCTCGCTGCCATCTCGGAGGAATCGAAATGAGTGTCCCGTTTACCAAGGCGATGAAGAAGGACTACACAATCCTCATCCCCAACATGAGTCCGGTACACTTCAACCTTGCCAAGGAAGTGTTTGCAAACCATGGATACAAGGTGGTGTTGCTGGAAAACCAGGGCCCGAACGTCATCCGTGAGGGACTGCGGTATGTGCACAACGACATCTGTTATCCCGCTCAGCTGGTGATAGGCCAGCTCATCGATGCCATCAAGCATGGGGGGTATGACGCCAACAGGGTTGCGCTGGTAATCACCCAGACCGGTGGCGGATGCAGGGCGAGCAACTACCTGTTCCTGTTGCGCAAAGCCTTGGAGAAGTGCCAGATGCCGCAAATCCCGGTCATCAGCCTCAACCTGAAGGGAATGGAGAAGAATCCTGGGTTCAAACTCTCTTTCTTCATGCTGCTCCAAGCCTACTCGGCCTTCGTCTACGGGGACCTGTTGATGACCTTGTCCAACCAGGTTCGCCCCTACGAGGTGAACAAGGGGGAAGCGGATGCGCTGGTGGCCAAATGGACCGCATATCTGGGTGAGCGGTTCGCCCACAACCGCGGATACATCGGCTGGGCCATGAAACGGAATCTTGAGAGAATCTGCAGCGAGTTCGCCGCCATCCAGACACGCAAGGAAGAGCGGATCAAGGTCGGCATCGTCGGAGAAATCTACATGAAGTACTCCCCGCTGGGAAACAATCACCTGCAGGAGTACCTTGAGCAACAGGGGTGCGAGGTCATGGTTCCCTCCATGATGGGCTTTCTCTACTATGGGGCGGACAACGCCATCACCGACCGAAGCTACTACGGGGGACGCTTGGTCAGTGCCACCGTCACCCAGCTCATCCTGCGCCAGCTCTTCAAGGTGGAGAAGATGATGCGCACAGCTATGAGTGCAAGCGGGAAATTCACCGTCCCCATTCCCTACACTGAGATGAAGAAGCTGGATGAGGGGTTGCTCGATTATGGGGTGAAGATGGGAGAGGGATGGCTGCTCACCGCCGAGATGCTCGACCTGGTCCATGCCGGATACCACAATATCGTCTGCACCCAGCCCTTCGGCTGTCTGCCCAACCATATTGTTGCAAAAGGCATGATCAGGGCGGTCACCGAGCGGGTGCCGGATGCAAACATCGTGCCCATCGACTATGACCCGTCGGCAACCCATGTGAATCAGGAAAACCGCATCAAACTGATGCTTTCCCTTGCCAAAGAGAAGCTCGAACAGGGAAAAACCCCCTGATTCAATATATCCTACTATTCTACTACTTAAACTTTGAGTATAGTATGGGGTATGGATATACTGTCATTGCACCAAAGTGAAGATCTCAGCGTGGTGGTCCATGAGGACCTGAAGAAGCTTGTACGCAGCAAGGGCGGCAGGATTGCGCTTGCACTTCCCGGTGGAAGAAGCGCTTCCCTTCTCATCCATGCCATCCTCATGCTCGAACCTGCAGAGCTGAATCGGATTGACCTGTATCTGGTCGATGAGCGGCTGGAAGGCGAGCTGAATCTGGACACCCTGCTGGCTGCCGGACTTGGCAGTGCCATCGAACAAGGAGTCTTCCTCAGTTCCCAGCTGCATATCCCTGCAGTGGGATGCACGCTCAGCCACATCAAGTTCGACCGTATGTATCTCGGTATTGGAGAGGATGGCCACTTTGCCTCCCTTTTTCCCGGCTCCTGGCCTGAACAGACCGAAGAGCAGGTGATCTTGGTGGAGGAGAGTCCCAAACCACCCAAGCGGAGGGCTACCCTCTCCTACACCGGGTTTCTTCAGCTGGCACACCACTGCCCGGTATACCTGTTGTTTCTGGGAAAAGCAAAACAGGAAGCCCTAGCCAGACTGACCGGCGGCACCGAAGGGGCAACCACCCTTCCCTGTGCCTTCTTTCGTGACCAGCATTTCGATGCTACCATAGTAACAGACATCAAGGAGGGTTCAGCATGAAACGCATCATCATCCAGTTTGGCGGCACAGGGGATCTTGCCCTGAAAAAGCTCTACCCGGCATACCAGTATCTGATGGAAAAAGAGTTCCCCTTCGAGGTGCTCTCCCTCGGTCGCCGCTATACCACACGCGAGGAGTTTCTCGCCAATTCCGTGGACAGCGATGCCCCCTCATCCTTCACCGACCACCTCGACTACCTGTATTACGACATGGCCGAGGCCAATGTGGTGGCGCTGCTCTCTGCAAAGCTCAAGGAGATGGTGGGAACAGAGACGGAAGTCGAGTTCATCTACTATCTTGCCCTGCAGCCCTCGTTGTATGAGGATGCCATCCACCAGATCAAGGAAGTTGATGCATCGCTTGACTGTGTCTGTACGCTGACCAAGAAGATTGTGGTGGAAAAACCGTTCGGGTTTGATCTGGAAAGTGCCAAACGCTACAATGAGATTCTTGAGAAAGCATTCACAGACAAGGAGATATTCCGTGTCGACCACTATCTTGGCAAGGAGTTCATGCAGAACCTTCTGCTGATGCGCTTCCACAATGACATCATCCGGCGCATCTGGGACAACCGGACCATAGAATCCATCCAGATCATCTTCGATGAGACGCACGGGGTGGACCAGCGGCTGGGTTTCTATGAGAAGATCGGGGTGGTCAGGGATACGATCCAGAACCACATCATGCAGATCATCACCTACCTGACGATGAGTGAACCTGCCAGCCTCTCTCCCGAGGATATCGCAGTGGAAAAAGAGAAGGTGCTGCGCTCGATCTCTTCTGTCGAGGATTATCACATGGGCAGGTATGAATCGCTGGGAGTCAACAGCGGCCATGTGGTGCAAACCCCGACGTATGCAGCCTTCAAGCTCTTTGTGAACACCTACTATTTTGCCGACATTCCCATCTACGTCCGGACCGGAAAGATGCAGAAAGAAGCCAAATCCCTGATTTACATCAAGTTCAAGAACATCACCAAGGAGGTGATGCACGATCAGGGGATAGCGGAGAATGCTGTCATCATCACCATCCATCCCGAGCTCACCATCGACATCAGCATGAATCTCAAAATGCCCAATACCAGTTGGAAATCAAAACCCGTGCGCTTCAGGTTCAACCAGAGCGAAACCTTCGGGGTGAACACCCCCGAGGCCTATGAGCAGATCGTGCAGAAGATTCTCATCGGGGACAAGAGCTTGTTCCCCACGATGAAGGAGATCACCGAATCATGGAGAATCGTCGAGCCCATGCTGGCCGAAGAACAGGATGTCGAGGTCTACCCGATCAGGACCCTTCCGCGCTTCGCCACCCAGCTTGCAAAGAAGAACAACTTCACGTGGTTTGACTGAATCCGCTGATGCAATGGGAAAGCAGACGGTGGATCTCCAATCCAAGCGATTCATCCGATGAGAGAATCTCATAACGCACAAGGTTGTCCTCGCTCTGGCTCAAGCGCTCAAAGACCTGGAACCATGCTGCATCCTGACCAAGTCCTTTGCGGTACAGGGTTGCGCCCAGAGATCTTCCCTCCGGTGTTTTGGTGAGACGTTCGGCCCCAAGTTGCTGCATGAGTGTGGAAACCCCTTCGAGCAAGGCTTTGAGCCTTTGTTGGTCACTGATTTGCACCGACCACTCCCGAACGCGAAAGAAACTGTCCTGCAACGCCCGCATGGCTTTGAAGCGTTCAGGCTCTCTTGCATAGACTTTCAGCAGCACAAGGGTGAAAAACAGGGTGTTCTCGGTTGCAAACCGTTCTGAGGCAGAGCGATCAGCCGTTCTGGGAAACTGATGAAAATAGTGTGCGGACTCTTCCACCGCATACCGGTATCCGTCAGCTTGCATGATGCGCTTGATGATGGCATGGCCGTTTTGCACGATGCCATACTGCCTGTGTTGCCCAGCCATCGCCTTCAGCACCACGGGAGAGGCCTTCACATCAAAGAGGAATCGGATCGGCGTGGAAGATGGCTCCATCTGCAGCAGATACTCACTGATCATGAGCATCACAAAGGAGGGAGGCAACTGCCTCCCCTCATAGAGGACATCCATCCTGTCCCCATCACCATCGAAGACGAGCAGAAGTTTCGCAGGATGCGATTCCAGGTATGAGCGGGCGTCAGAAAGGCTCTCAGGCCTGCCGGGATTGGGATCACCTGCCGGAAAGGAACCGTCGCTGAGAAGATGCAGGCTCTTCACGGTCACACCCAACCCTTGGAGGGCTCGGGTGACCGCACCCCCGAAACTGCCGTGCAGAAAGTCGCAAACAACAGAGAGCCCCTCCAGCTCCCCTTCCCCTATTCCGGCCAGTCTGGTCGAATAGGCAATGTAGGAAGCGAGGGTATCGGCAACATAGACGCGGCCTTCCGGTTTTGTCCGCATCCATTCGGCGTTTTCCTCAAACAGGGAACGGACTTTCTCAAGTCCTCCTTCCGCTCCTCCTCCCATCGTGATCATTTCCAGATTCCAACCCACCAACTTCACACCCAGATAACTTCCAGGGTTGTGGCTGGCGGTAATCATGAGCCCGCCACTCTCCTTTCGGGTCAGGCAGTGGTAGTAGAATTGGCAGGTCCCGATGGGGTTCGGCTCCAGATGGACATCAATCCCGTTCGCAGTACATGCATCCAGCAAACACTGTTGAAAGCTCTCCCCTCCCTGCCGCCCGTCACGGGCAAGCACGACCGAAGGGACCTGCAGCACCTCACGGTAGTAGCGGGCCAGTGCCCAGGCAAGTTGCTTGAGCACTGAAGCATCAACCGAGGACCTGCGAAAACGGATATCATGAGCTCGAAACATCTGTGTATCCATGCCTAGGCCTTGCTCAGTGTGCCTTGCCCGAGGTTGGTGCCGCTCTCTTTGTCAAAGAGATTGAATTGACCGTGGGCAAACGAAAGCGCAACTTGCTTGCCTACCTCAAAATCGACATCACCGAACACCACCGAGTGCAACCGTTTCCCATCCATGTCCAGTGCAATGATGGTCTCCATCCCAGAGGGAAGCGAGCTGACGATCTCCGCCTGTGCCATGGCCTCTGTCTCATCGGCAATGGCAATGTGCTCAGGACGGATTCCCAAGGTGATGGCCTGCCCTGCGGCAACCTCAACCACTGTGGTGGGGGCAAAGCGAAGCGAGACATTTCCTGACAGCTGGAGTACCACAGGGTTGGTCGAGCGTACCGTCCCATCGACCAGGTTGATGTTCGGGGAACCCACAAAGTCTGCAGTGAATGTGTTCGCCGGCTTCCGGTAAACTTCCAAAGGGGGTGCATACTGCTGCATGTACCCGTTCTTCATCAAACAGACCATGCTGGAGAGTGTCATGGCCTCTAGCTGGTCGTGCGTGACATAGACGAACGTGGAATCGGTTTCCCGGTGAAGTCGCTTGAGTTCGGAGCGCATTTCCATGCGCAGCTTTGCATCGAGATTGGAGAGCGGTTCATCCATGAACAGTACCTTCGGTCCGGTTGCGAGGGTTCGGGCGATGGCAACACGCTGTTGCTGCCCGCCGCTGAGCTCGGAGGGATAGCGGTGGCTGAATTCGCTGATCTTGAGCATGGTGAGCAGCTCTTCCACGCGCTCCTTGATCTTGTCCTTCGGCCATTTGAGGTTTTCCAATCCGAATGCAATGTTCTTGTAGACGGTCATGTGCGGCCACAGGGCATAATTCTGGAACAAGAAGCCGACATCACGCTTGTCCGGCGGAACATCGATGCCATCCTCAGAGGAGAACACCACCTTGTCGTTGATCGTGATGGTTCCCTCCGTAGGCGTCTCCAAGCCGGCAATCATCCTCAGTGTGGTGGTTTTCCCGCACCCTGAAGGGCCGAGCAGGGTCACGAAGGAGCGGTCATCGATGACCATATTCAGGTCATCCACGGCAACAAACTTGCCGAACTTCTTGGTAATATGGGTCAATTCAATCCTTGGCATGCAAGACTCCTTATTAGTTGTTGCCGATACCCTTGTCAATGGAAGCTCCGGTGAGCTTGTTGATCAAGAGGTTGAAGCCGACTACGATCACGACGATCATCAGGTTGATGGCGTTGGCATACTGGTTCCACCCCTTCTCGTTGTACTGGAACAGCAGTGTGGTCAGAATCCTGGTTGAAGGGGAAACAAGCAGGATGAACAGGCTCAATTCACGCATGCAGGAGATGAATGGCAGCAGATAGCCGCTGATGAAGGTAGTCTTCTGGATCGGGAAAATGATGTGTGTCATCCGCTTCAGCCAGCCGACGCCCATGATGGTTCCCGCTTCCTCAATCTCTCCGGAAAGCTGGAGCATGGCGTTGATGCCGCTTCGGGAAGCAAAGGGAAGATACTTCACCGCACCGACAATCACCAACAGCCAGAACGATCCGTACAAGGCGGGAATGAAGCCTCTCCTGACAGCAAACATCGACAGGAAGATGGCCCCAAATGCCATGGAGGGCATGAGGTACGGGAAGAAGGTCAGGTTGTTGACCCACGTGGAAAGCTTCGAACCGCGACGTTTTGCAATAGCATACCCGCTGAGCATACCCACGGTCCCTGCAATGAGACTGATGATGACCGAGAGCTTGAGGCTGTTGGAAAGGCCGAGCCAGATGCTGGGATTGCGTAGGATGCCGGGCTCGCTGTTGGCGATGTCAGCCCTTCCCTGACCAATCCAGAACTCGGTGGTGAAATTGGAGAGTGAATAGTCACCGGGTGCCATGATGAAAGACTCGATGGCAAATGAGACCAGCGGAAGGATGGCTATCATCAGAAGGATTCCCACCAACAGGACCGTGAGCGGGGTGCGCGCCTTGCGCAGGTTGAACAGGCTGATGTTGGAGCTCTTGCCGGTTATGGTGGTATAGGATTTGCGTCTGCCGGTGATCCACTGGTTCAGCATGAGAATCCCCACACCGATGACGATCATGACCAAGGCCATGATATATCCGTAGCCTGGGTTCATCCCGTTGAGCGTGCGGAACATCTGGGTGGTCAGCACCTGAAAGCGTACCGGGCTGCCCAGGAACGCAGGAACGGCAAATGCGCTCATGGTCGATGAGAAGACCAGAAGGAAAGTGGAGAGCAAGGCGGGCCTGACGATGGGGATGGTGACCTTTTGCATGATCTGCCAGCGGTTGGCATGCAGCAGCATGGCCGCTTCCTCAAGGTTTGCGTCCATGTTTCTGAGGATGCCTCCGATGAGGATGTAGGCAAAGGGTGCATAGTGCAGACCCTGCACCACGACGATGGGAAACAGGCCGTAGGCAAACCAGTTGGGTGTCTCTATCCCGGTAAAGACGGTGAAGAGCCCCGGGGCGCCCCCGATTCTTGAGTTTCGGAAAAAGTTGAGCCATGCCATGGCCAAGGTCCAGGCCGGCATGATGTAGGGAAACACGAAGACGGTGGATATGAAAGCCTTCGCGCGGATATTGGTGCGGGTAACCGTCCAAGCAAAAAATCCTCCGATGAGGATGGCAAGCACACAGGACAGGAAAGCCACCACCATCGTGTTGACGAATGGTTCATAGAACGTCTTTTGGCTGGTAACCCCACTGGCAAACATCTTCGTCCAATGGTAGAGCGTCAAAGACCCGGCAGGTTTCTTGACAAACCTGACTTCCGACGAATGCACCGAGATGGTATCGAAGATGATGGTAACCAGGGGTACAAGCGTCAGATACCCCAGGACCACCAGCAACACCACCAGGATGATGTTATGAGGCTTACGAAAAAAAGCCTTCACTTGATTGAGCTTGCTTTTGGCACTCATGCAACAGCTTCCTTACTAAAGAGCCTGCAGGGAAACCCTGCAGGCTTCAATGATGGTCAGATTCGATCAATACAGGTACTGGTTGAGGAACTCTTCCACTTCGGCGCGATTGTCGAAGCAGTATGCACCCTCTTCCTCGACCAACAGTGGTGCCCATACCTCAAAGGGGAAGTCAATGTCTTCCTGGATCGGGTTATTGGGATTGGCACTGTAGGTACCGCAGTCAGCACCCCAGGGAGCGAAGCCTTCCTCACTGAACAGGTATTCGATGAAGAGCTTTGCAGCATGCGGGCTTCTTGCACTCTTTGCAACCAGTGCATAGAGGCTGTAGTAGAATCCTGCAAACGGTTCCATCTCCATGGCGGGCTTCAGGGCAAGGTTCTTGCTGGTTGCGTAGCGTGCCTTGGAATAGACAAAAAGGCCTACCGGGGCATGCTCGCGCTTCTCGTTCTGTCCCTTGATGCCGACGTTCTCGGCAATGGTGGTGTCACTGGTACCGACGATCAGGTCATTCTCGTAGATCGCCTTGATCCACTCATACCCTGCATTGGGGGTGGTGAGGACAATGTCCTTGCCGAAGTAGTTCTTGTATGCCGCTGCAATCTTTGCAGACCAGTAGTCATTGGTGATCATGGTAAGGAAGTTTGCGTTCACGCCTTCCTGGAACGGGTTCTTGAACATCAGGAGGCTCTTGTACTTCGGGTCGGCGAACTGCCAGATGTTGTAGTACGGGCTCTCATCAAGTCCCTCGTCGTTGTAGATGAACACCTTGTTGATGGCGAACACCTGCAAGGGATTCTGCATGTTTTTGGGAACAACGTCCTTGAGTGTGGGAGGCACATAGTTGTACAGGTAACCGGGTTCGATGAGCTCACCCACCAGACGACCGGCATCCTGGGCCAAGACGAAGTCTGCACCTGCAACTCCTGCCTGGGCTTCCTTCGCAACCTTCTCGATCAACTCAAAATCCTTGAGGTTGGAGTATTCCACCTCAATACCATAGAGAGCCTTGAAACCGGCGGCAGCCTTTGCAATACGGCTGGAAGTGGCATAGACCACGACTTTTCCTTCTTCTTTTGCACGTGCAACCAGTTCATCATGGCTGATTTCCTCCACCACCGGCGCGGCGGCAGGGGCTGGAGCCTCTTGCTTTCCTGCGGCGAACAAACCGAGGGGAAGCAGCAAGGCAATCAAAAACAGAACAGAGAGTTTTTTCATGACAGTCTCCTTTGGGCACAAATTCGAGCAGATTACCCACCCATTAGGAGTATATCATCGGTTTGTCATGCTTCAAAGGAAAGGTTCTTGTGTATTTCTGCACACTCTACGCAAAAAGCCATCATCAGGAGGTACCCAATGATGGCTTTTTTGACACGTGTCTTAAAAAATCAGATGAGCACGTGCATCTTTTCCTTGATCTCATGGAGGTTCTCATTGCCCACCTCGTTCGCTTTCCTCGTACCCTCAACAATCAGTTCCCTTACCAAGGGGCGGTGGGAGTCGTAGTAAGCACGGCGCTCACGAATCGGATCAAGCAGTGCATTGAGCACCTCGTTGAGCCGCTTTTTGCATGCCACGCATCCGATCTGGGCGTTGCAGCAGCGATCGGCAATATCATCCTTCTCCTCAGGATTGAAGACACAATGATACTTGTAGACATTGCAGATTTCCGGAGTGCCGGGAATCTTGACCGTGATGCGAGCCGGGTCGGTGACCGCATTGCGCACCCGCTCCCATACCGTCTCCGGGGTATCGGAAAGATAGATGGCATTCCCAAGGCTCTTGCCCATCTTGGCATTGCCATCGAGTCCACTGAGCCGTCCGACTGCACTGAGCTTGGCCTGAGGTTCCACGATGGAGGTCCCATACAGGTCATTGAACTTGCGTACGATCTTGCGGGCCAACTCGATGTGGGGAACCTGGTCCTCACCGACGGGAACCAAATCTGCGTTGCAGAACGTGATGTCGGCAGTCTGGCTTACCGGGTAGCCGAGAAAGCCGTAGGTCAGGTCTGCATAGCCGTAATTCTTCGCTTCCGTCTTGATCGTAGGGTTGTGCCTGAGTTGGTTGACCGTAACGATCATGGAATAGAATACGGTAAGTTCTGCAATCGAAGTGATCTGGCTCTGCTGCACCAAGGTAACTTTTGCCGGATCCAGCCCTACGGCAAGGTTATCGATGGCAACATCATAGATGCTGCTGTTGATAAGCTCAGGATGTTCAAAATGCGTTGTCAGGGCTTGGACATCAGCAAGCAGGATGAATGTATCATAGCTGTCCTGCAACTCCACCCTACTCTTGAGAGACCCTACATAGTGTCCCAGATGCAGTTTTCCGGTGGTTCTGTCCCCGGTAAGGATTCTCTTCTGTTTTGCTTCCACAACCTTACTCCTTCGTCGTTTCCGTAGATTCTGTCTCCTCTACGGGAATGGACGAAGAGGGAATATTCACCCGCATCATCGTGTGTTCCATATTGCAGGAAGGACAGATGGCAGGGGCCTCATGCTTGTCCAGGGACTGGACCAACTCCACCCGTGCCTTGCACAGCTGGCATTCATATTCATAGGAAGGCATCGCTTGGTTTCTCCTCTCGGCTTACAGCAATCCGGTCAGGCTCTTTTTGAGTAAGGCCATCTGCTCTTCGCCCAATTCCATATGTTTGATCGTTACCAGATCATCTTCTATCAAAAACATCTTCATCAGGTCGGATATCTTGTACGGCACCTTTTCCCGCTTCAAGCGGGCCAGGTACCCGGTTCTTACCATCTGCGAAAGCGTATTGGCAAGCTTCGGGGTATCCATCGTGATGAAAGCATCCAAACTGTAGAGCCCTTGCTCGTCCCGATTGATCAACAGCAACATCACCTTGGCTTGGGTGATGACGGTATCGGGAAGATCAAGTCCCAAATCGAAAAACGTGCTGGGTTCCAAGGCATAGACTGCCAGGGAAGCATCAGCCATGGAAAGTGCAGTTTCCAGGTCAATGAGCGTTTGTTTCGAGTCGAAACGCTCATAGGCCTTTTCATACGAAGCATTGGTGAAAAGCAACGTGTCGCGCTTGGGTACATGCAGGGAGATGGGACCCTCCTTCTGGGTGAAGTAGGAAACCCCATCATTGGTGGTCTGCTTCTCCAGCTCCGATGCATACAGCATACCGGTATTGATCAGGAACTTCGGATAATCACCCTTGATCACCCCATAGGCCTCAATCGTTTCCATCTCAAGCGGATACGCCGGGGAGCCGGGTTTGAGTGAAAGGGAAACCCGCTCCGCCCTTCTGGCAAACTCGTCAAGCCCGGAAAAAGCCAGAGCGACCATTTCCTGTTCCTTGACCGCATCCACGGTGACAACGATCACCCCTTCTTCTCCCATGGCCTGGAAGTCGAAGTACGGGACTTTCGGGGCCCTCGTGGTAGCACAGGAACTGAGAAACACAACGGCAAGGGCAAGAGACGAAGCAAACCTGACACATCTGCGCATGGACCTATTCCTTCTCTACACGCAACCTCACGATATGATCCCCACAATCAAACCCATCACCCTCCAGTGTACTGAAGGATAGCGAATTGGACAACGTTTCTTTTGCAATGGTCGAACCAAAGTTCGCAAAGACCCGCTGTACCACCTCATCCCCATCGTAGGTGAGCGCAATGCGGTCTGAGACCTCAAAACCACTCTCCTTTCGCAGGTTCTGGATGGAACGGACGATATCACGGGCAATGCCTTCCTCAAGCAGAGCTTCGGTGACCTTGGTGTCGAAACCAACGGTCAACGAGCCTTCGTTGAGCACCTTCACCCCTTCCATCTCCGTCCTTTGCACGATGATCTCATCCTTGCTGATGGATATCTCGCCGTTCGAGTAGGAGATGCTATGGTCCTTTCCATCCAACAGGGAAGCGATGACCGACCCTGAAAGATCGGCAATGATGGAAGCGACTTCCTTCATGTCCTTGCCGAGCTTGCTGCCAAGGACCTTGAAGTTTGCCTTTGCACTGTAGCTTACCAAGGCACTCTCATCCTGCTCGATGTGCACTTCCTTGACGTTGAGCTCCTCGGCGATGATACTCTCCATCTTGCCCAGGATCTCCCGTTCCTCAGTTTCCCGGTCCACCAGGAAGAGCTTTTGCAATGGCTGGCGGATCTTCAGGTTGTTGGAAGCCCTGAGAGCCCGGCCCATGGCAATTGCCTTCTGGGTGAGGGACATCTCTTTTTCCAAGGTGAAGTCACGCTCGGCTTCCTGATACTCAGGGTACATGCACAGGTGGATGCTCTCATCCATTGCTTCCGTCTTGAGGTTCTGGTAGATATCCTCGGTGGTGAACGGAATGATCGGGGCAGCAACCTTGATGAAGGTCATCAGGACCTTGTACAGGGTATCATAAGCCTGTTTCTTGTCCGTGTCGTTTTCACCTTTCCAGAACCGCCTGCGGCTGCGGCGGATATACCAGTTGTTCAGCTCATCAATGAAAGGTACAAAGAACGCGCAGGCTTTCTGGATATCGTAGGCATCAAATGCGGAAGTCACTTCCTGCACGAAGCGTTGCGTTGCACTGGTGATCCAGCGGTCCATCGGGTTGGTGAGATCCTCATAGGCGGTCTCGGAAGGCACATAGCCATCGATGTTCGCATAGGTGACAAAGAACGAATAGGCATTCCACAAGGGGATGATCAAAGTCTTGAGGACATCCTTGACCGTCTCTTCGCTGAACTTCAGATCCTCAGCCCGCACGACTGCCGAGTTCATCAAGGCAAAGCGCAACGAGTCGGCACCATACTGGCGTACGATTTCCATGGGATCGGTATAGTTGCGTTCACTCTTGCTGAGCTTCTTGCCCTCTGCGTTCAGCACGATTCCGTTGGTGATGCAGTGGGTGAATGCGGGTTTGTCCCACAAGCCTGCAGCAATGACGGTCAGGGTATAGAACCATCCACGAGTCTGATCGAGGCCCTCACAGATGAAATCCGCAGGGAAGTGTTCCTCAAAATACTCCTTGTTCTCGAACGGATAGTGCAGCTGTGCATAGGGCATGGATCCGGATTCGAACCAGCAGTCGAGTACATCACCGATGCGGCGCATGGTACCCTTGCCGTCGGGGCTGGGCCAGGTGAGGTCGTCGATGAAGTGCTTGTGCAGGTCATCCACTTTCTGCCCGCATTTCTCTTCCAGCTCGGCGCGGCTGCCGATTACCTCAAGGTATTCGCTGCCGTCACACTTCCAGATGGGAATCGGGTTGCCCCAGAATCGGTTGCGGCTGATGGCCCAATCACGTGCGCCTTCCAGCCACTTGCCGAAACGGCCTGCCTTCAGGTGTTCCGGAACCCAGGTGATCTGCTCATTGGCAGTGAGCATCATGGACTTGATCTTTTCCACATTGACGAACCAGCAGCTCAGAGCCCGGTAGATCAAGGGTTTCTTGGTGCGGTAACAGAAGGGATAGGGGTGAAGGAAGTTCTCGCGCTTGACCAACAGTCCATGTTCCTTCAGATAGGCGATGATATCCTTGTCGGTATCCTTTACGAAACGACCTTGGAAATCGGGAACCTCACCGGTGAACTTGCACTCCTCATCAACCGGGCACACTACCGGAATTCCGGTGCCCTTGAGCACCTGGTAGTCGTCCTCACCAAAACCGGGAGCGGTATGAACGATGCCGCAGCCATCTTCGGTGGTCACATAGTCACCGTTGACGCACACAAAGGCACCCTGCTCCTTGAGGGAGGCGAAGTACGGGAAGAGCGGCTGATAGCGCATGCCCTTGTAGAAGGAACCTTTTTGCTCATCCACAATCTCATAGGTAGAGGCATCCTTGTAGTAGTGCTCCAGACGGCCTTTCCCCAGGATGTAGTAGTTGTTGTCAGTCTTGTCGTGCACCTTGACATAGTCGATGTCAGGTCCGAAGGCAAGGGCAAGGTTGGAGGGCAATGTCCAAGGCGTGGTTGTCCAGGCAAGGAAGTACGTGTCCTTCTGCCCATCAACGGCAAAACGCACGGTGACGGCCTGGTCGATCACATCCTGATACCCGCCGAGGTTGACCTCAAAATTGGAGAGAGGGCTCGCCAAGGCAGGGCTGTACGGAAGGATATTGTACCCTTCATAGATGAAGCCCTTCTCATAGAGGGTCTTGAACACCCACCAGATGGATTCCATGTAGTTGGTATCCATGGTGCGATACCCGTGTTCCCAGTCGACCCAGCGACCCATCCTGTTGATGGTGGTCTGCCACTCGCTGGTGTAACGCAGTACGATGGAGCGACACTGCTCGTTGAACTTCGCAACCCCGTAATTCACCACGTTTGAGTAGCCGCTGATGCCCAGCGACTTTTCCATCTCATATTCTACGGGAAGGCCATGACAGTCCCAGCCGAAGCCACGTCTGACACGCTTGCCCTTCATGGTCTGGTAGCGGGGAATGGCATCCTTGATGGTTCCAGGAACCAAGTGGCCGAAATGAGGAAGGCCGGTGGCAAACGGAGGGCCGTCATAGAACACATATTCGTTCTCCTCAGACCTTGTTTCGATTGATTTCTTGAAAATATCCTCTGTCTCCCAAAAGGACAGAACATTCTCTTCCATCTGAGGGAAATCCACTTTGGTAGTTACTGGACGAAACATACTTACTCCTCACATCTATGCAGTCGCATGACTGCCATTCTATTCATAATGGCTTCAAATGACAACCTTCAGGGCGGGTTTTTCCCGTTGACCTTCTCTCTTTGTCACGCTACTGTCTGAGTATGCACATGTTCCCGATACCACCCGTTATCCAACGGTTTGCAAAGAAGTTCACCAATGCAGGATTCTCCCTCTACATCGTGGGAGGAGCTGTGCGCGACCATCTGCTTGGAAAGCCGTGCGAGGACTACGATTTCACCACCGATGCCCTTCCTGACCAGGTCATCGGCCTGTTTCACCATGTGATTCCCACCGGCATCGAACACGGAACGGTCACCGTACACTATGAAAGGCAACTCTTTGAGGTCACCACCTTCCGAAGCGAAGGCGACTACCTTGACGGCAGGCACCCCAGTTCGGTGACCTATGTGCGCAATCTTGCCGAGGATCTGAAGCGCAGGGATTTCACGATCAATGCCTTCGCAGTCGATTGCTCGAATGGGAGCATCATCGACCTCAACGATGGGATGGAAGATCTGAAGAAGCGGACGATCAGGGCAATCGGAGAACCACAGCAACGTTTTGCGGAGGATGCACTGCGCATGCTCAGGGCATGCAGGATAGCAGCGAAGCTTGACTTCACGATTGAAGAGCAAACACTCAAAGCCATCGCAACTCTGAAGCATACCTTGGCAAAGGTCAGTGCAGAACGGATTCGCGAGGAGTTGTTCAAACTCATAGGGTCAGAACATCCCGGCAAAGGAATTCAGTATTTGCGCATCACCGGCATGCTGGAAATCATCCTTCCCGAGCTGGCCAAGGGTGAAGGCATCCTGCAAGGGGGCCTGCACCACGAGGATGTGCTTTCACACAATATCTCAACCCTGGTTGCCAGCACCGCCCTCACCGATAGCGTGGAAGTACGGCTCGCTGCCCTGCTGCATGATATCGGCAAAAGCGAGGTGGTCGAACCGGGAGAAGATCGCAATACGTTTTATCGACATGAGATTGTCGGGGAGAAGCTGACGAAGGCCATCATGAAAAGGCTGAAGGCCAGCAATGAACAGTCCAAGACAGTCTGCCATCTGGTGCGTCACCACATGTTCGATTACCAAAGTTCCTGGAGTGACAGTGCGGTACGCAGATTCATCACCAGGATCGGACTGGAGTACATCCCCCTGCTCTTCTCATTGCGTATGGCTGACCAGATTGCCATCGGCGGGAAAGCTGATCTTCAATTGCTGGGAGAACTGAAAGACAGGATTGAAGGCATCCTTGCTGCAAAGGACGCTCTCTCGATCAAGGATCTGACTATAGATGGAAATGACCTGATGGAAATCGGGATTCCGAAAGGAAAGCGTATCGGGGATACGCTTGCATTCCTGTTTGAAACAGTGCTCGATGATCCAAAACAGAATACACGCGAGCACCTGTTGCTGCTGGCGAAAAACTATCAGGAATTTGCTGGCTTCACCAACTGATCGTAGGCAATCTTGGCAGCCATTTGCTCGGCTTCTTTCTTGTTGTTTCCCTGTGCAGGTCCGAACACCTGGCCATTCACATCAACCTGCACAAAGAAGGTGAAGTCGTGCTCGGGCCCTGTCTTCTTGACCAAGGTATAGGTAGGCACCTTGCGATACCGCTTCTGCATGTACTCCTGCAAACTGGTCTTGTAGTCGCGCTTGTAGTCGTCCTCAAGCACGGATCGGATCTGCTTTTCCAGATAGCGCATGACAAATTCCTGGGCGGCAACAAAGCCACTGTCAAGATAACAAGCGGCAAAGAGAGCTTCCATACAGTCTGCAAGCAGGGCTTTCTTATCCCTACCCCCTGTATGCTCTTCTCCTTTTCCCAAAAGCAGATAACGATCTACACCAAGCGATCTGGCGATCATGGCAAGGCTGTCCTCGCTGACCACCACACTCTTGATCTTCGAGAAATCTCCCTCCTGCTTGGCAGGAAGGTTCCTGAACAACCAATCAGCTACGCACATGCCCAAAATGCTATCGCCGAGAAACTCCAATCGCTCGTTGTTGTCAACATCCTGATTGGTCTCATTGGCAAAGCTCCGATGGGTGAATGCAAGATTGAGAAGTTCAAGATTTCCGATCGAAATCCCACTGGCTTGCTTGAATGCAAGAAGCTCCCGCTCTCGGTCTGCCGAGATTGCGGGAGCCTTTGTGAAGAGAGTGCTCTCCATGAACAATCAGACCTTAGAGCTGGGTAGACAGGAAATCTACAGCGTCCTTCACGGTCTCGAACTCATTTGCTTTCTCATCGGGAATGGAAATGCCCAGTTCCTCTTCAATTGCATACACCAATTCATAGGTGTCAAGGCTGTCTGCCCCGAGATCCTTGCGGAAGGAGGCATTCATAGTGATTTTTGCTGCATCAATTTCCAGCTTATCGGCAATCAATGCCTTTACTTTCTCAAAAACGTCCTTGCTATCCATTTCGATTCTCCTCGGTTTACCTTATTTGTCCTGAAGCTCAACAACCTGTACGCCACGATAGAAACCGCACTTCGGACAGACACGATGAGGCAGAACCATATTCCCACAAGTCCCACAACGAGAGAGAGTAGGAGTTGCAAGGCGCATGTTGGCTGCCTTTCTGGAAGCTGCACTTGCCTTTGAAGTCTTATATTTGGGTGTTGCCATGTTTAAATCCTCTTACACTATGCAAATTTTTGACACGTAAGCAAGAATAACGGAAAAGCCCTAAAGCGTCAACAACTTGATTCGATTTCTCATCAATTGTACGACCAAAGGTGGAACCATCGGAGAAATGTCGGCACCGTATGCCGCCATCTCCTTGATGGCACTCGACCTGAGCTGGAAATACTTGGGACTGGTGGGCATGAACAGGATCTCAAGATCTGGGTTGAGCTGCTTGTTGGTCATCGCCAATTCGAATTCATACCCGAAATCCACAAGTGCCCGCACACCCCTGAGCATCACCCCTACCCCATGGGTTCGGGCGAAGTCCACCACCAGGCCACGGTAACTGACCACCTCGATATTGGTGTGGTCCTTGAGGATCTGACGGAGCATCTCCATTCGTTCATCCGGAGTAAACAAGCACTGCTTCTGCACATTGTCAGCAACTACCACATAGAGTTTCTCATAGAGTTTCGCGCTGCGTTCAATGATGTCGATATGACCATTGGTGGGAGGATCGAATGATCCTGGCAACATGGCGGTTCGTTCACGTGCAATCATTGCTTGATACCCTCCACATATTTCTTCATGGCATCGAGGGCTTCCCCATTCTCCCAGACAATACGCTTCACAAACGTGAAGGAGCCGTCCTCGTTCTGTTCCACAACCGCAAAGGTACCCCGTCCGATATAGCTCACCTTCTGCTTCTCAGTAACGTGCTCTTCTTCGGCAATGTGCGCAAGCACGCAATCAAAGTGACAGAAACCGCCCTCAGGATGGGTAAGTGCACTGGCGATGGTCTCGATGACCTGCCCACAGTATGCACAGGTCTCCAAGGGCTCAGCCACCCGCTTCACCGGAAGCTGGGGCAAGTTGCTGTGGTAGGCCTTTCGGGTGGTATCGGGAAGCAAGGTGTTCTTCGGCTTGTTCGCCCCTTCCTTGGGAGCGGTTTTTCCCTTGGATTGTTTCTTGGATCGATTGCGTTTGTCCTTACGGTTCTTCTGACCCTTCGCAGGTCCCGCATCCTGGGGTTTCTTTTCTGGTTCCATCAGTTCTTCCTCGTCCTTGTCAGACTACCTTGTTTTGCTTTGATGAGCAAGGTCCCTGAAAACAAGCAAGGGACGGCGATTGCCGTCCCCATGATTGTCCGATAAAGAATACTAGGCATTCTTTCTGCGGATAAGTTCCTTGACCTTGGCCTTCTTGCCCACCTTGTCGCGGATATAGTAGAGCTTTGCCCTGCGGACGCGGCCCTTGCGCACAACTTCGATCTTTTCGATACGGGGCGAGTGCAACGGGAAAATCCTTTCCACACCCACGCCATAGGAGATCTTGCGAACGATGAACGTCCTTCTGATGCCCCCGTTGTTCTTCGCAATGACCAAGCCCTCAAACACCTGGACACGCTCGTTGGTTCCCTCAATAATCTTGAAGTATACCTTTACGGTATCGCCAACGCAGAAGTTCTCTGCATTTTCCTTCATCTGTTCTGACTCAATAGCCTTAATCACATCCATCGTCTACGGTCCCCTTAGCACTATGTTCTTTCAACGTATTCAATATCTTTCTGGAGTTCGCATCCAAGGATGCCGTCTCCAACAGATCCGGTCGATGGGACAAAGTCTTCTCCAACCGTTTCTGCAACCGCCATTGACCTATCTTGGCATGATGACCGCTCAATAATACATCAGGGACATCATTTGAGCAATAGGTTTCCGGCCTTGTGTATTGGGGATATTCGAGCAGATTTCCGTGGAAACTCTCTTCCTGCAGTGATTCGCTTGAGATCACACCGTCCAAAAGGCGGTAGACCGCATCGATTATCACCAAGGTGGAAACTTCCCCGCTGCTGATCACATAATCACCAATACTAATCTCGTCATCAACATATAGGTCTATCAGGCGTTGGTCAATACCCTCGTAGTGACCGCAGATGAAGACCAACTCCTGTTCCTTGCTCAGGTTCTCTGCATACTGTTGTGTGAATCGCCTGCCCGAGGGAGAAGCAAAGACCACCCGCTTATCGGAAGCTTTCAGCTCCTCAAGCGCTTTGGCCAGGGGATCGCATTTGATTACCATCCCCGCCCCACCACCGTAGGGAACATCGTCACAACTTTGGTGTTTGTCCGTTGCATAGCGACGGAAGTCGATTATCTCGTACTCCACAACTTTGCTTTCAACGGCACGCTTCATGATCGAATTCCTGAAGAACCCCTCCACCATCTCTGGAAAAAGGGTGACTATCTGCATTTTCATGAGAGAATCCAGGGAGCCTTCAGTTCAATCGTTCGGTCCGGCAAATTGACCTGCCCAATGAATTCCTTGAGATAAGGAACCATATAGAGCTTCTTGTCCAGCGCCTCGACCTCAAGCAAAACAGCCTGCGCACCATCCATGCTGCTGACTATGGTGCCGACCTTGTTTCCGTCGTGCACAAGGTCACAACCGATCAGGTCCGCCACATAGTACTGGCCCTTTTTCAGGGGAGCCGCTTTGCTTCGCTGTACCATCAGATGCTGTCCATTGAGGGCCCTGGCAGCCTCCGGAGTATCAAAACCGGAGAACTTCATCAGGGCCTGGGACCCGAGCATCCTGAACGTTTCGACTGCAAGGGTTTGCTCTGTGCCATCCTTTGCACGCAGAATCACCTCCTTGAGCTTGCCAAGGTAGGAACAATCTTCGTTATGGGGATGTATCTTCACCTCACCGCTGATCCCGAATGGGCTCTTCACGGTTGCGGTCCAGAGCAACTCTTCCATACGTCAGTCCAGGATTTCCAGCACGGCACGCTTACCACCCTTGGTGGCGCTGGCACTCAGGATGGTCCTGATTGCCTTTGCAATGCGGCCTTGCTTTCCGATCACCTTGCCGACATCCTCGCTGGCGACCTTCAGCTCAAGGATCGTGGACTTTTCGCCCTCGATCACATTGATGCTGACTTCGTCAGGGACATCAACCAATGATTTTACAATGTATTCAACAAGATCTTTTTCCACAACCATCTCCTGGAAGTTATTCCTGGACAGTTCTGGTTACATGTACACCATTTCTGTTGAGCAGGCTCTTTACGGTATCACTCGGCTGTGCACCCTTAGCAAGCCAACCCTGGATCTTCTCTACCTGCAGGATAACCTGCTGGTCTTTCTGGGCCAAAGGATGGTACTGGCCAACCTCATCGAGGGTCTTGCTCTGGGTGTTAGCCCTGGAGTCCATCACCACGATACGGTAGTCAGGTCTCTTCTTGCTGCCAAATCTCTTCAGTCTCATGCTTGTGCTCACGTCAATTCCTCCTACGAATTCAACTCTACATACCCATCTGTTTCAGCATTGCAGCCTGGTATTTTTTATTTTTTGC
>RZYT01000577.1 GCA_009930195.1 Spirochaetia bacterium
ATCCTGCAGGTGTCAATTCACACTTCCAGTACGGTGATACGCTCAAGTCCCTGGTTGTCACCCTGAGTTCCTTTGGGATGATGAGCATGTCCAGGATAGCAGAGACAATCAATGCCCTTGCCGGAATCACCATGAGTGATGCGACGGTGAACAACATGATCCTTTCCTGCTCAGACAAATGCAAGGAACAGCTTCCCAAGCTCAGGAAGCTGCTGCTCGACTCCCATAGCATCGGCTTTGACGAGACAGGCATCCGCGTCTGTGGCAAGAACCACTGGATGCATACCGCATCCACCAAGGACCTGACACTCCTTGTCAGCAGTCCAAAAAGGGGCAAGCCAGGTATCGACGATTGTGGGGTGCTTCCTCATTTCAAGGGTGTGGCAGTCCACGATTGCTGGAGTTCCTATTACCACAAGGACTATGCTGGCGCTACCCACGCACTCTGCTGTGCCCATATAGACCGTGAGCTGCAGGGTGTCACTGACAACTACAAGCAAAGATGGGCAAGACAGTTCCAGAAGCTGCTGATGAGTATGTATGTGACCAAGAACAAGCTTCTTGCCGAGGGTGTCACCAAGGCCCCCAGTACCATGCTCAAGGGTTTCAGTAACCAGTATGACAAGATAGTGGAGAGCGGGATCAGAAGGAACCCCATCCCCAAGGTGCTAAAAAAAGGCAGGGGAAGGCCAAGGAAGGGTACAGCCCGGAGTTTGGTGGACAGGTTGCAGAAACTCAAGGCCGATGTGATGAGATTCTTCACTGACTTCAAGGTCCCGTACTCAAATAATATTGCGGAGAAGTCTTATCGCCTTTCGAAGAAAAAAATGCAGATAGCTGGCACGTTCAGAGCAAGTGATGGAGGGGAGCGTTTCGCTACCATATTCTCCATCATCGACACTTGCCGCAAGAACGGGCTCGGTCCAATAGAGGCACTATCCCAGGTCTTTGCAGGTACGTTCTCACTTGATTTTCTCAATCAGCCTGCTAAGTGACCTGAGTAGTTACCTTCAATCTTTCGATTGTCACAAAGCTGTTGCCCTTGATTCCTCTCACCCTTGATTTCACCAGCAGAAGAGCCTCGCTTG
>RZYT01000578.1 GCA_009930195.1 Spirochaetia bacterium
GCGAAATACCCCGGGCCATGGTGTGCAGGAAAGAGGTGCACGTGTGGCATCTCAACTCCTGCATCCTTTGCCATGAGAGCATACACATACTCAATGGCCTCTGCATCCAAACCATCATCTCTTGTCGGAAACTTTACCAACCAGGGAGAAAACCCCTGAGAAGGAGTTTCCAATCCATGGATAATGCTCCTTTTGGATTGTGAAACATTGACCAGCGCCTTGGGCCTTGCTCCAGCAGAAGAGCCACCCAGCGAAAGCAGCTGCTCCAACACATCCTCAGCAGTCCCCTCCAGCACCTGTTGTACTGCAGAGGCAACAAGATCAAGATCCAAAGGCTCCTGACCATACCCCGACGCTATCCCAGGCTCATACACCAAGGCCCCAAGGCCTTGCTTCCCCACCCAGGACAATCGGTCCAATGCAGTGAGAAGCTTTGGATCTGCCCCTTGTGAGCGTACATACCGATCAAGCAGGAGTCGGCCCCATCCATCGGGAAGACTGTCATGAAAGACACCTGGCAACCCTTCAAACAAGAAACGGTCAAAGGCAGAGACCCCTGGCTTCAAGGGAAGATGGAAGGGAGAAATCTCAAGCCCACGCTCCAGAAAGTCCGACTCATACGCAAAGTAGATGGTGCCCTGGCTCCGTGCCAAACGACCAACAGGTATCTTGCCCTTCCCAAAGTCAAGGCTGACCTGGATCACTTCTACGGAAGAAGGCCCTTTCATGTCCTCCTCCCACGCTTGCGCTTCTGTACCTGCCCCTGGTCAATTACCTCGTCAATGGTAGCGAATGGGGTTTGTGCTCCCTCCAAGGCTTTCACCAAGGCAGGCAACAAACCCAGGACCATCAAGAGCTTCACCAGTGATTCCAAGGAGATGACTCCCTGTTGTTCAAACTTTCGCAAGGTTGCAAGTGAAACCCCGCTCCGCTTTGCAAGACCGGCTTGGGTCAGGTTCTGTTCCAACCGCTGTTCACGGACACTGTCTGCTATTGCCAACTGTGCTTGTACTGGTGTCATGAGTGATATCATAGTAGCTATTAAATTCCCTTTAATTCTATAAATACTAATATTCTAGCAATACAA
>RZYT01000579.1 GCA_009930195.1 Spirochaetia bacterium
GAGAAGGGATTTTTGATCAAGGACCAGGAGGGCAAGCCCTACCAGGAGTTCTTCTGGGGCGGGGAAGCCTCGTTCATCGACTTCAACAACCCCCAGGCCAAAGAGTGGTGGAAGAGCCAGCTCAAGGCGCAGTATCTCGACCATGGGTGCACCGGCATCTGGAACGACAACAATGAGCTGGAGCTTGAGGATGTGGGGCTTGAGGCGTTCAAGACCAAGGCCCTCTATCCGATCAGGATGGCCCAGGCAAGCTATGAGGCGTTCAAGGAAGAACGACCTGATGAGCGGCCCTGGATCTACTCCAGAAGCGGCTATGCGGGCCTCCAGCGCTTCGCAAGGACCTGGTCGGGGGATAATGTCAGCGACTGGAAGACGCTGCACTACAACCAGCTGATGGGCATCGGGTTCGGTCTCTCGGGCCTTCCCTACTTCGGCCACGACCTGGGGGGATTCTTCGGGCCTTTCCCCGAGGAGGAGCTGCTCATTCGCTCCTGCCAGTCTGCAGTGTTGCAGGGCAGGTTTGTGATGCACTCCTGGCGGGAAGAGGGGACACCAACCGAGCCTTGGTCGTACCCTACTGCACTTGAGCCCATCCGCTCCCTCATCCTGGAGCACTACCGTTTCATGCCCTACCTGTACAGCTGTGCGTATGAGGCGGCGGTGGAAGGAAAGCCGATCGAGCGTTCGCTCCATCTGGAGTTCCCTGAAGACCAAGCACTCAAGAGTGACACCGTCCACTCCCTGTTCGGGCCTTCCTTGCTGAAGGTGTTGGTAACCGAGAAGGGCTGCCATGAGGCAAGGGTACATCTGCCAAAAGGCCTGTGGTGGTATGACAAGGCGGGGATGGCTATTGAGGGTGGGTGCGACCTCACTGTCCCCTACCCGTGCAACGGGGAAGTGGTCTGGTTTGCCAGGGAAGGGTCTGTCATTCCCACAGCTCCCCATCTGACCCATCTTGGAACGGCATTTTTCGAGCAGGTGGAGTTCCTGCATTCTGCGCTAGCCAACGGTTAGGAATGCATTGCACAGCGGCCACAAGGCATTAGCCAACGGCCACTGTGCAAAGGGAAACGGTCAGTTGTTTTT
>RZYT01000580.1 GCA_009930195.1 Spirochaetia bacterium
TTGTTTTTATGCAAAAAACATGCATATAAATAGACGAAATGTATATGAAGTTGTACAATTGCTCCCAATATATGTCGCTCGAGGGTCGCTTCTGACCGAAGGATTGGGATATGGAAAAGAAAAACATTGATTGGGGCAGTCTTGGTTTCACCTACACCAAGACCGACAAACGGTATGTTTCCTACTGGAAAAACAATAGTTGGGATGAAGGTTCCCTCGTAGAGGATGCGAATGTATCCATTAGTGAGAGCGCCGGAGTTCTCCAGTATGCCCAGACCTGTTTTGAAGGGCTGAAGGCCTATACTACTGTTGATGGGAGAGTGGTAACCTTCCGGCCTGACCTGAATGCCCAGCGCATGTATGATACGGCAGCGCGTCTTCTCATGCCTCCGGTTCCCATCGAGCAGTTTCTTGATGGGCTTGACCAGCTTGTGAGGGCAAATCTTGCCTATGTTCCCCCCTACGGCAGTGGTGCTACGCTCTATATCAGGCCCTTCTTGTTTGGTAGTGGTCCTGTCATCGGGGTTGCTCCGGCTCCCGAGTATACCTTCCGCATGTTCTGCACTCCTGTCGGTCCCTACTTCAAGAGCGGCATCAAGCCGTTGAAACTGCAGGTCAGTGAGTATGACCGTGCTGCCCCCAGGGGGACCGGACATATCAAGGGCGGATTGAACTACGCGATGAGTCTCTACGCCGGCTATGATGCCAAAGCGAAAGGCTTTGCCGAGAACGTCTATCTTGATGCCGCAACCCAGACCTATGTAGAAGAGACTGGTGGGGCAAACTTCATCTTCATCACCAAGGACAACAAGGTGGTCACCCCCAAGAGCGATACCATTCTTCCTTCCATCACCAGAAGGTCTCTGATGTATGTTGCCAAAGAGTACCTGCATCTTGAGACCGAGGAACGTCCGGTGAGTTTGGAAGAAGTTTCGGAGTTTGCCGAAGGCGGACTCTGCGGAACTGCGGCAGTCATCTCTCCCATCGGTTCCATCACCACCAAGAGCGGTGTCATCGAGATGCCCAGCGGTATGGAGAAGATGGGTCCTGTCACCCAACAGCTCTACGATACGCTCACCGG
>RZYT01000581.1 GCA_009930195.1 Spirochaetia bacterium
ATACTCATTCGTGGCGATCACCTTTTCCAGATAGAACAGGCCGAAGGAGGGACGGTTCCTGAGGTGTTGCATGAACCACCTCAGGATGAAAGGCCGGTAAAGGATCTTATGCAGTCGCAATGCGGCAGCAATGTTTTTCTGCAATGGTCTTACCCGCTCTGCGTAATGGAAAGCTGCGCTTTTGCTTCCTTTTCTGATTGCGACATCGATAGCCTCACCGGCAAGTAACCCTGTCAACAACGCAAGATAAATTCCCTCACCGGTGATGGGATCTGTATAACCACCGGCATCCCCCACAAGAAGCGTGTTGCCGGGCAAATGCGACAGGTCAGGGTGCCGTCCCGAGGGGATGGGTGCCCCTTTCCGGTTGTCAGGTTCTACACCAAGCTGACTGAAGAAAGAGCCGGCTTGTTCTAGTATACTCTTGTCAGAGTTTGCTCCTCCCACACCAAGGCAGTCATATCCCTCTTTTGGGAACTGCCAGCCGTAACCATGCCCTGTAACGCCGAAGAAAATCTTCATCTCATCCCCCCTCTCCGGATCATGGGGAACAGTTCCCTCGATGCAGTAGTAGTTGTGGTTATTCGTGCCACTCCTCTTCAACAGCACACTGTTACATCCATCTGCACCCACCAGGTAGCGATACCCCATGATTTCTGTTCCGGTCTGAAGGGTCTGGGAGGTGAAATGGATATCTGCCGGCTTCACTCTTCTGTTCTCTATTACCTCTCCCCCGTTACGTCGGTACTCTCCGATAAGGGTGTGGTCGAAAAGCGTGCGTTCGGTCAGATAACAGGATTCTTTCAGCTGAAAAGTGGCCACCTGCTCGCTTTCCAGGTAAAAGTGAACAAGGTTTGTTTTTTTTACGATGAAGTGATCGGCATCAATGGCGGGACACTCTCTCCGTAACAGCTCCATGGTCTTGAGAGTCAGCAGACCACCGCATAACTTCTCCCGTGGAAAGGCTGATTTGTCGATGATACAGGTCTTGTAGCCTTTCTTTTGCAGGGCGATACCGGCCATGGATCCCGCAGGACCGCCACCGATGATGATGACGTCGTAATGTTTCATCAGTTGCCCG
>RZYT01000582.1 GCA_009930195.1 Spirochaetia bacterium
TGAAAGAGATGATCCGGCTCAAGGCGGAGGGTACGAATGATATCAGTCACGAGTTTATGGAGGACTTCTACCTGGACAACGAGCCGGAGCTGAAGATCTTCGTGGAGGAGAAATCGAAGGAGGCCTGGACCAGGCTGATAAACGGATGGAGGAAGGCACAGGAGAAAGGCGTCTTCAGAAAAGACTTCAAGCCTGAGTTCCTCTTCAGCGTGGCGATGAAAATACAGGAGCTGCTCAAGGATGAGGAGCTGGCTGCGATGTATGACTCCACCCAGGAGTTCATCCTTGAGTTTACCCGTTTCATCGCTTACGGAATATCTAAAAGATAACAATGTGAAGCTTTTACGGTACATCCTGCTGTCATGGCTGTTGCTTATCGCCTCTACCTTTGCCGGAGCACAGGAGCTGCTGCGCTTTAAGGGCCAGCTCTCGGCATACACCCATCTCAACCTGGACAATGAATACCCCTGGTGGAACGGCGTGCGTTACATCCCACAGCTGAATGTGAATATCCCCACCGTAAACAACAGGCTGATCGACTTTGAAGCGTCGGCAAACCTCTATGGGAACATCGGGATGAGCGATCTCACCAATTATAACTGGAATGGGAGGATCAAGCCCTACCGCCTCTGGGCACGTTACTCCGGCAGTCAGTTTGAACTGCGCGCGGGACTGCAGAAGATCAACTTCGGGTCGGCTTCCATCCTGCGTCCGCTGATGTGGTTCGACCAGATGGACCCGCGAGACCCGCTGCAGCTGACCGACGGGGTATGGGGACTCCTTGGTCGTTACTATTTCTTGAACAATGCCAACCTATGGCTCTGGATGCTGCATGGCAACCATGATCCGAAAGGATGGGAACAACTCGGCACCCACCGCTCACTGCCCGAGGTGGGGGGACGACTGCAATACCCTGCCGGCAGCGGCGAGGCAGCCCTCACCTACCACTACCGTGTTGCGGATGGCAGTGCGCTTGCGGAGGAGCTTCTCCCGGCAGAAAGCATCCCGGAGCACCGCTTCGGCTTCGACGCGAAATTCGATCGGGTGGTGGGCTACTGGGTGGAGGCTTCCTGGACGCATA
>RZYT01000583.1 GCA_009930195.1 Spirochaetia bacterium
TCAATTTGAGCGCCTTGTAGGAGTCGTTCACCTTTTTGGTTGCTTCCTGGACCACCACCAGAGAATCGTACACCTTGCACTTCTGGTTCCTCAGCTCCTTGAACAAGCCGATGAGGTTTACACCCTTTGCGTCCAACTCCCCCTGCAGCCGCTTACAGATGATGGTGGCGATGAAACACAGCAACAGGTGCCCCCTGAACGTATCCTCACCATGTACCCTCAGCGGAAGGATGTCGGCATAATTCTTGGTGATATCGAACACCTGCTCGATCTGCTGGCGGGCATAGTACAGGGGAAGCAACTCCTTGGTGTCGATCTCCTCGGATGATATCATGATGAACAATCCGAGCTTGGAGAGGTTGCCGTCGATCTCCTCCGGGCCGAGATCATCCTCGACGGCATTCACCAGCATCGCATTCATCTCATAGGACCTGCGCAGCATGTCGATGCCGATGTAAGCGAAGGCGTCGATGCCGGAGGTTACAGTGCAGGGGACCCGTTTGATATAGACAGCCCTGCCATTGTAGCTGACCAGATTGCCCCCGTGCTGCAGAGCCTGCGCATGGGCGGCGGCCAGCTGCTTGTACAGCTTGCGGTTGGGCTTCAGCCTTGTCAGGTATGCTATCTCGTTCTCATGCAGGGCCTTGATGTTGTCCTCGGTGAAGTATCCGGCGTCCAGGATGGCGTAGTCGGCAGCGATCCCGCACATCTGCAGCTCCCCGATGGTCGCCTTGAGGGTCGATACGTCGATCACGTTGCCCGCAACATACCTGAAGTACAAGGGCATCCCGCTGAGCCGGTCGGTGACATAGATGAGCCGTGTCTCCACGCTCACCTGCCCGCCATGGTTGGAGTATGCAGTGTAGGGGAAATCGATGCTGTTCGGCAGTCCTGTGCTGTCGATCAGCAGCCCGTGGACGGTCTCGGCGGGGAACTGCTTGGCCAGGTATGTGCAAAAGAACCGTCTTTGCAGGGCCTCGTCACCCAAAACGGAAAGGAACTCGCTGATCCGCTGGCTGCCCAGGGCGGCGCGGGGGAGCAGCAGCCTCGCGTAGCTTCCCTCGTACCAGGACCCGGCAT
>RZYT01000584.1 GCA_009930195.1 Spirochaetia bacterium
GTACCAGGGAAACGATCATCAAGATCGGGCTCCTGGCGGCATCCATCGGTCCGCTGCTCATTGTGCTTGGCAAGACCATATCGACCGTCGGCACAGCGATGCGGGGATTCAGTTCTCTTGCAAAGGGTGTCCGGCTTCTTATCACCCATGTGGGCAGTGCCAGCGGTGTGTTCAGCAAGCTGGGTGTGGTTCTGGGTGGTCTGTCCGGGCCGGTCGTAGCAGTGGTGGCGGTCATCGGCACACTGGTGGCGGCGTTCATGAACCTCTGGAATACGAACGAGGAGTTCCGTACTGCCATTACCAGCATCTGGAACGACATCGTTTCCAAGGTGAAAGGGTTCTGTGATCAGCTGACACAGCGGATCAATGGGCTGGGCTTTGATTTTAAGGATGTCACCGAGGTACTGAAAGCAGTCTGGGATGGCCTTTGTCAGGTGCTTGCCCCGTTGTTTGAGGGAGCATTCCAGAATATTTCGACCATCCTCGGCGTCGTTCTGGATACCTTACTGGGTCTGTTCGATGTCTTTTCCAATGTGTTCTCTGGCAACTGGAGCGGCGCATGGGAAGCAGTAAAAGGCATCTTCTCCAGCATCTGGGAAGGTGTAAAGTCTGTATTCTCTACGACTCTTACCGCACTAAGGAGCGCACTGGATGTGTTCCTTGGTCTGTTCGGTACGGACTGGCAGACGGTCTGGGGCAGTATCAAGAGCTTCTTCGAGACCGTGTGGAGTGGAATCAGCAGCTTCTTTTCAAATACAGTTTCTGCTATCCAGAGTGTGGCAACGACTGTATTTACTGCGGTTTCGAGCTTCTTTACGACGATCCTTACGAGTATCCAGACGACCTTCAGCACCATCTGGACTGCCATTTCCACAGCAGTTTCTTCTGTGTTGAATACGATCCATACTACGGTGACAACAGTGTGGACGGCAATCTCGACCGCGATCTCTACGGTCATGAACACCATCAGCACGACGATCACTTCGGTGTGGCATGGCATCTACAACACCATGAAACCTCTGTTGGATGCGTTCAAATATCTGTTTGAGACCATCTGGCAGGCAATACAGATCCTGATC
>RZYT01000152.1 GCA_009930195.1 Spirochaetia bacterium
TTTCGATCAAGAGTAGGCTGATTATCCTCTTCACTGCCATTCTTCTGGTATTTTTGGCAGGAATCGGAACGCTTACCTATCTTCGTTGGGCCTCCTCTGCCCGAATTACGATGCAGAATATCAGCGATACGCTCAGCAACTCCTTGCAGGACCAAATCCACGCCTTTTTCCAAACTCCCTTGGAAGTGAATCAGGTAAGCCACACCTTCTTTGAGAAAAAGACCGTTGATCTTTCTGACCCGCAGATCCGGGATTCCTATTTTGCCAGCCTTCTCTCTTCCATCAAAGGACCCATCTACAGTCTCAGCATCGGAACCGAAGAGGGGTACTACTATGGGGCCCGAAAGAACGTGGAGGCTGTGGTGGAGCTCATGCACAATGATATCCAAACCGGGGGAAAATCTTGGTACTATGCGTTGAATGACGATTTTTCTGCAGGCCAGCGTGTCGTGGAAGCAGGGCTTTTCGACCCGAGGACCCGACCTTGGTATCAGGCAGCGGTAGAACACAAAGCTCCGATCTTCTCTCCGGTGTACAAGCACTTCATCATGAATGATCTTACTATTAGTGCAGCTACTCCTGTCTACGACAAGGAGGGGGAGTTGGAAGGAGTTCTGGGAACCCATCTCTTGCTTACTGACCTTGGTTCCGCTCTTGCAGATGCCGTTGCTCTTTTCAACGGACAGGCAATCATCGTGGAAAAGGATACAGGCTTACTCATCGCCAATTCTCTCGGGCTCGAAAGTCATGCTGTCTCAAGTGATGGCCAAATGCACCGGGTTCACATTTCTGAATTGCCCACATTGGCCTTTTCTCTGGCATTCGAAGAGGCCGTATCCCAGTCTGCGAGCAAGTCAGTGCAACGAGGGGAGTATGAACGCTACCAAATCACCACCCAAAGTCTTTCCTATCTGGGTATCGACTGGCTGGTCATTACTGCCATTCCAAACTCCTTGCTCTTTTCTCACGTACAAGAGACTCTTGTGGTCACTATCCTGTTGACATTGCTTGCAGGTTCCCTTGCTGCAATCACCTATCAGTTTTTCATCGAGCACCTGCTCAAGCAAGTCAATGCGCTTCTCAAGGTCTCAGAAGCATTGGCTGCAGGAGACCTTACCAAACGAGTGAACGTTACCAAAGATGATGAAATTGGTGCCATCTCTCACAGTCTCAATCATGTAGCCGACTCAATGCAACTTTTGATAAACAACCTTGAACAACAGGTGGAGGAGCGTACCAAAGCTGTGCATCAGGCAAACCGAAGCCTGGAAGAGAACACTCTGCAGCTCGAGTTGTTGCTCAACTCCACAGCCGAAGCCATCTATGGGATCGATCTGCATGGGAAGTGCACCTTCTGTAATCGCAGCACTCTTCAGATTCTCGGATTTCACTCCATCGATGACGTACTGGGCAGGAATATGCACGAGCTCATTCATCACAGCAAAGCTGACGGCACACCGCTGACAATAGAGGAGTGCAAGATTTTCCATTCCATGCACCAAGGGGAGGGCATTGAATCTGAGGATGAGGTTTTCTGGAAGGCAGATGGGACCAGCTTCAACGTCTCCTATCACTCCTTCCCGCAGATCCGTGAGGGAATCGTAGTCGGCGGTGTGGTCTCCTTCATGGATATCACCGAGCGGAAGCGAAAAGAGGAACAAATAGCATATCTGGGCAATCATGATGCTCTTACCGGTTTATACAACCGCAGCTACTTTGAGAAGGTGTATCCTCTCTATGACACCTCTGAGCATTGGCCCCTTTCCCTCATCTTTGCTGATATCAACGGCCTGAAGATGACCAACGATATTTTTGGTCATCAAGCAGGGGATAAGCTGATCAAAAAAGCCGCGGAGATTCTTAAAAAGAGCTGTTCAGGCCATGATATGGTTGCACGCACCGGTGGTGATGAGTTCATTCTCCTGCTTACCAACACCACGCGAGAACAGGCTGAAAAAGTGATTGCTGCCATCCGTTCTGGCTTTGCCAACGCCCGTATTGAGGCAATCAAGTGCAGTATCTCCTTGGGTAGCGAAACCAAGAGTGCCGAGGGTATGAGTCTTGAAGAAGTCATGGCCAATGCCGAGAATGCCATGTATCGCGACAAGAACAGCAATCGTACCAAGGTACAGAATGATCTGATCAATACACTGCAAGAGACGTTGCATGCGCGAAGCAGACGTGAAGAAGAACACTCTGCTGCAGTGCAAGATCTCTGTTGTAAACTTGCCCATGCATTGGGGGTGTCAGAAGCTGAGCTCAATACCATAAGTCGGGCAGCTTACCTACACGATATCGGCAAGATTTCACTCAGCGAAGAGCTGTTGCACAAAGAGCAGTTCACCTCTGATGAGTACGAGCGCATGAAACAGCATCCAGTGGTCGGCTTTCGCATTCTCACCCTTTTTGATGATACCCTCGACTTGGCAGAGGCTGTCTACAGTCACCATGAACGGTGGGATGGAAGCGGCTATCCCCGTGGCCTGAAGGGAGAGCAGATTCCCTACCTTTCCAGAATCATGGCAGTGGTGGAAACCTATGATCGGATACTCAACCGAACCGAACTTCCGCTTCAAGAGCGTTCAGCCCACGCTCTCAAGGAAATTCTGGAAGCATCAGGATCACAGTTTGACCCCGCCGTTGCCCAAGCTTTTCTTGAGATGATGAAGCAGGAACAAAGCAAGGAGCGTTGATGATGTGCAAGACCGTGCTGATACTAATTTTGCTTTTGGGTTCACTTACCGGCTTAAGTGCCGAGATAGCACCTGAGGAGTACCAGAAGATGCAACTCGGCTCCGAGGAGCACTTGGAAATCCTGGTCCGGTCGGTTTCGAAAAAGTCATGGCTCTTCAGTCGGGAGACCAACGTAACCGTGAACGCTGAGGTCTTGGTTGTTCACCGCAGCAGGACCGGCCTCAGTGAAGGTGACCAGATCACCATTACCTACACTCATTCCAAGCTTCGCAAGGGGTGGGCGGGTCCTCGTCCGATTCCCATCCTCAAGCGCAAGAGCGAAACCTCGGCATTCCTTGCCTTCGATGAGCACAAGAAGGTCTATGTGCCCTCAGCTCGGGGCTATTCGTTCGAATCGCTGATCATGTCGACTCTCTACTGAATGCCTTTTGGGATATGTTTTGCCTTTTATCCTTTCCTTCAGTATCATGAAGGGAGGAGGCTCCCATGTTTGATGAACTGAAAGCACGATATGAAGGTTTGGGTACAGACGCAAGCGAGGAGCAGATCAGGCTCACCAAGGAGGCATTGGGTCGCCGGCAGTACATGCCAGTACTCCTTCTTCCTATCCGTGATTTTTTCTCGTTTACCAAGGCCGATATGCTTGCCGAGTTCGAGCGGGTCATGGCATTGCCGCAAGAGAGCGAAGAGTTGAAGGCTGTAGTAGGCCTGGGAAGTGGGGATGAGGTGAAGGAGAAACATCTGCTTACCCTGCTCAACCAGTATGAGATCCTGTGCGGCCTTCGCACCGGTGATGGTGATGCATGGGCTCTGGTGAATGAACTCTACGAAGACGATTGACGCCATGATCCACTGCACAGCTTGCGCTGATGGCACCTCTCCATGCCTCCATAATGTTCCGATATTTTCCCACCTGGAGCCACAGCAGATCCATCAGGTACAGCAACTCATCATCCAGCACCAACTCTCTGAGGGACAGGTGCTTTTTCGTGAAGGCGATGCCTGCCAGTCCTTATTCATCGTTCGCTCCGGTGCGCTCAAATTGGTGCGGTACGGCAGCGACGGGAAAGAGTATCTCTTGGATACCCTCTTTCCCGGGGACTTCTATGGAAGCGACCAACTATTGGGCCTGGGCGAGGTACGCGAGAGCGGCATTGCAGAGCAAGAGGTGGGTATTTGTACCATCCGCGGAGAAGACCTGAAGAAATTGATGCTGCAGCAACCGGAGATTGGGGTGAAGATGATGCTCTATCTGAACTCCAAGCTGGAGCAGTACCGCCTCCAGTTGGAGATACTCTCCACCAAGGATGTGGAGAAGCGCATTTGTATGTACCTTGCTGAACGAGCAAGGAAAACCAGTTCACTCTCCCTATCGCTGACGCAGGAGGATATCGGCAACGCCATCCACCTTACCAAGGAGACGGTGAACCGAAAGCTTGCAATCCTCCAGGAAGAGGGTATTGTGGAGGTCTCGGGAAAGAAAAAGATAACCATTCTGGATCTTGGTTTGCTCAAGGGGCGTGCTTTCTGAAAAGATTTTGGCAAAATTGATTTGAATCATATTCCGTACTCTGCTTCTTGCCTACACTCAGCTCATACAAGTTGGACAAGGAGATGCATCATGCAGAGTGTGAGTGTAGCAAAACTGGTCAGACGTCACTGGTTGGCAACCACCTTCCACAACCAGAAGCAGAGCGACTGGTGCTGTGCGGACGATGACCTGTTCTCTCAGATGTCGGCAGGCCAGTTCAATACCCACCTTGAGTCTCTCCCCCCGTTGTGATGAAAGAGTGTTGCTCGTGGAAATTGATATAAAGCTGGCATCCAAACTATCGGTGCGCTATACTTCCCATAAGGATGAGTTGATGACGGTGACCAAGCTGTCTGCTGACCTTTTGGTCCCCTTTGTGCAGGAAGAGCGGGAGGTATTCTCCTTGATGAAGGAGAAAGCCACGCCCGCTTCACTGGCAAAGGTGGGGGCTTTGGAAGCACCGCCACCAAGGGCAGCTGCCCCACCTATGAAGCAACCTATGTCCTGCTCACGTGCCTGGTCGAGGATGTATTCTTGCACCTCTACAAGGAGGACAGCATCCTCTTTTCCCTCTATGAACAAGGAGTAACAAGATGAAACGAACGGTTAAGAACAATGTGTCGTGGATCGGAAGGATCGACTGGGAGCTGAAGACCTTCCATGGGGATGACTATTCGATCAACCACGGGTCGAGCCAGAATGCCTATCTTATCGAGGAGGGGAAGACCGTTCTCATCGATACCATCTGGAAACCCTATGAGAAAGAGTTCCGTGACAACTTGGAGAAGGAGATTGACCTCTCCCAGATTGATTTCATCGTCATCAACCATGGGGAGGTGGACCACAGCGGGTCGCTTCCCTACCTGATGGAGAAGATACCCAATACCCCCATCTATTGCACGGCAAACGCCGTCAAATCCTTGGTCGGCCAGTATCATCATCCTGAGTGGAACTACCAGGTGGTGAAGACCGGTGACTCGGTGGACATCGGCAACAACAAGAAGCTGGTCTTCGTGGAGATGCGGATGCTCCACTGGCCCGACAGCATGGCAACCTACCTCACCGGTGACAACATCCTCTTCTCCAATGATGCCTTCGGCCAGCACTACGGTGTTGAGGAGCTCTTCAACGACAAGGC
>RZYT01000585.1 GCA_009930195.1 Spirochaetia bacterium
TGTCCTTGATGACGATCCTACCGGTGTGCAGACAGTCCATGGTATAGCTGTCTACACCCATTGGGATCTGGAAAGCATCCGCAGCATGTTCGAAGAGCCAGATGCGATGGTTTTCATCCTTACCAACTCACGGGGGATGACAGCTGAGGAAACCCGCCAGATTCATCAAACAATCATGCAGCGGATCGTGCAGGTTTCCCAAAAGAAGCAGCAACCCTTCTTGGTAATCAGCAGAAGTGACTCAACGCTGCGAGGTCATTACCCTCTGGAAACCGAAGTCATTCGACAGACTGTTGAATCATTGACTTCCCTCCGGTATGACGGAGAGGTGATCATCCCCTTCTTCATGGAAGGAGGGCGATACACCCTTGGCGACATTCATTATGTGAAAGAGGGGGATCAGCTCATTCCTGCCGGCCAGACAGAGTTCGCCAGGGACAAGACCTTCGGTTACAAGGCTTCTGATCTCAAGGCCTGGTGTGAGGAGAAGACCCAAGGCCGATTCCCTGCACCTACAGTAACCTCGATTGCGTTGGAGGACCTGCGCTCAGTCAACATCGACAAGATTACCAGCCAGCTCATGGGCGTGCAGCACTTCAACAAAATCGTAGTCAATGCAATAGGCTATGAGGATGTGAAAGTCTTTGTACTCGCCCTTGTCAAGGCACTTGAACAGGGCAAGGAGTTCCTGTTCCGCAGTGCTGCCGCACTTACGAAGGTAATCGGCAATGTGGGAGACAAACCGCTGCTGACACGAAAAGACCTCATACGAGAGAGTTCTACCAACGGCGGCATCATCATAGTAGGATCGCACGTGAACAAAACCACCAAGCAGCTTGAGGCACTTACAAACAGTACCCTGCCGCTTCTGGCAATTGAGTTCAACCAACATCTGGTTGTCACCCCCGAAGGCCTTGAGCCGGAGGTACAGCGGGTGGTTGCTTTGGCTGAAAGAAATCTTTCAGAAGGCAAAAGTGTGGTTATCTCTACTCGACGTGATCGCTTTGACCTGAAGACAGATGACAAGGAAGCTCAGCTGAGAGTGTCGGTAAAAATCTCCGATTCCCTCACCAGC